>NZ_JBNNVU010000015.1:0-97336 GCF_050280705.1 Pseudomonas sp. NPDC089530
GGCGCGCTGTTCGACGACCAGGCGATCGCGGTAAGCGTGACGGGGGTCAACGACAACAGCCCGGTGATCACCTCCAACGGCGCTGGTGCGACGGCGTCGGTCAACGTCGCGGAGAACACCACGGCCGTCACGACGGTGACGGCGAGCGATGCCGATCTACCGGCGCAGACGCTGAGCTACTCGATCCTGAACACGGCCGGGACGGACTTCAGCAAGTTCTCGATCAGTTCGAGCGGCGTGCTGACGTTCAACTCGGCGCCCGATTACGAGAATCCCCAGGATATTGGCGGTACCGACGGCGACAATGCCTACGTTGTGGACGTTCAGGTCTCCGACGGCAATGGCGGAACCGACACGCAGACCATTACGGTAAACGTGCAGAACGTGGTTGAAACGCCCGTGGATACCGTGCCGCCGACGGTGACCGTGACGGGGACGGCCTTAGGGAGCTCGATCGGCTCAATGTCGACCGTCACCTTCCAGTTCAGTGAGACCGTGACCGGCTTCAGCCTCTCGGATGTCTCGGTGACTGCATCCAGCGGAACGCCCCGCGGAACCTTCAGTAACTTTACCCAGGTCGACGGCGATACCTACACCGCGACGCTGACCAGAACGCTGGGCGGTAGCGTGAAAGTCGACGTTGCCGCCAACAGCTATACCGACCTGGCGGGTAATCTGGGCGCTGCCGGCAGCAGCGCAAACCTTCCGGCAGGCGTTGCCGGCACCCCCATCAACCTGGCCCTCAAGATGCCACTGACCGACCTCAACGGTCCTGTAACGGTGGCCATCAGCGGTGTTCCGTCGGGGTGGGTGTTCAACGCAGGAACCGACAATGGCGACGGCACCTGGACCGTGCAGACCAACGATCCCGGCGCATTGACCGTGACAACCCCAAGTGATTTCGCGGGTGCGTTGGTGCTCGATATCAACCTGTACTGGAGCAACAGTGATGGCAGCAGCGCAAGCGCCTACGTGTTCAACAACGTCGAAGCCTATGCCCCGGGCGCGCCGATCTTCGCCTTGTCCGCTGACGACAACCTGACCGGCTCATCCGGTGCCGACACTTTCGTCTTCGCCCAGCCGATCGGTAATAACCATATCTACAACTTCGATATCACGGCGGACAAGATCGACTTGATCGGCTTCACAGGTGTCACCGGCTTTGCTGACTTGGGCCTCACCCACGACGCAAACGGCAATGCGCTGGTCAATATCGGTTCCGGCCAGACGGTCACCCTCGAAGGTGTCGACGCGGCGCACTTGAGCGCAGCGAACTTCCAGTTCGATGCGGACCCGGTCACCCACAACACCGGCATCCTCAGCATTGCCGACGGCGCGATCATGCCGTTCGGTGGCAGCATCCAGAACAGCGGCATCATCGAACTCGACTCCGCCGGCAACCAGACCAGCCTTGAGATTCTGTTCCGTGGCGCGACCCTGACCGGTGGCGGCCAGGTGCTGCTATCCGACAATGCACACAACATGATTTTCGGCGGCAGCGCCGACACGGTGCTGACCAACGTCGACAACCGCATTTCCGGCGCCGGCCAGTTGGGCGGCGGGCAGATGGCACTGGTCAATACCGGGCTGATCCTGGCCAACGGCTTGAACAGCCTGGTGGTCGACACCGGCAGCCACACCATCAGCAACGGCGGGGTGCTGGAGTCCACAGGCGCAGGCGGCATGACGGTGGCCAGTGCGGTCGAAAACACCGGCCACCTGTGGGCCAACGGTGGCAGCCTGCACCTGCTGGCCGACGTGACCGGCAATGGCAGCGCGACCCTCGACGGCAACACCAGCCTGACTTTCGACGGTGCCGCACAAGTGTCCGTCGCCTTCCACGGCGAAGGCGCGGGCTCACTGGTGATCGCACAAGCTCAAGCAGCGGATTCGCTGATCGGCATCCTCGGCCTTGAAAACGATGACTTGCTGACGTTCGGCGATCTCGCGTTCGGTGCCAACACCCAGCTCAGCTACACCGCCAACGCCTCGGGCAGCGGTGGCCTGCTGACGGTGGATGACGGCACGCATCAAGCCAGGGTGAACCTGCTGGGGCACTACTCGGTGGACGACTTCCTGGCCACCGACGGCGGCGCGGCCGGCACCCGCGTCAGTTACCACGGAGGCCCCAGCGGCACACTGGTGGGCAGCATGTCCGCGGACACGCTCAGTGGCGGCGACGGCAACGACATCATCGTGGGTCGTGGCGGCGAGGACACGCTCAGTGGTGGCGCGGGAGCCGACGTGTTCGCCTACCTCAACCTGAATGAAGGCGGCGACCATGTCCTCGACTACAACTTCGCCGCAGGTGACACGATCGACCTCTCCGCGCTGCTCAAGGCCAACTTTGTCAGCGGCACCAGCCAGGTGTCCGACTTTGTCCAACTGGTGCAGTCCGGCAACAACATCACGGTGCAGGTGGACGCCGATGGCGCCAACAACGGCAAGAACTTCGTCGACGTGACGGTGCTGGACAACATTGGCACGCCCGCCCCCGATATGGTGCGGGCCTGGTTCGGGGATGCGGAGCATACGCTGATGGCCTGATGCATCGGACCCGGCAAGGATTCTTCACCCCCCAGATGGGGAACAAGCGGAGGAACAAAAACAGCCAGAAACGAAAAAGCCCCGTAAAAACGGGGCTTTTCGTTAAATATGGCGGAGAGATAGGGATTCGAACCCTAGGTACCCGCGAAGGTACAACGGATTTCGAATCCGTCCCATTCGGCCACTCTGGCATCTCTCCAACGGCGCGCATCATAACAGCACCTTTGCCCGAAGCGAAGCCCCTCGAGCAAATTTTTTCCGTGCTATCAGTCGGTTGCGTCGATTACAGCGGTACACCCAGACGGTTGGCGACTTCTTCGTAGGCTTCGATCACATCACCGAGGCCCTGACGGAAGCGGTCCTTGTCCATCTTCTTCTTGGTGTCCTTGTCCCAGAGGCGGCAGCCGTCCGGGCTGAATTCGTCACCCAGCACGATGGAACCGTCGCTGAATACGCCGAACTCCAGCTTGAAGTCCACCAGCAGCAGGCCGGCATCGTCGAACAGCTTGCTCAGGACTTCGTTGACCTTGAGCGACAGCTCTTTCATGCGCGCCAACTGCTCGGCGGTGCCCCAGCCGAACGCCACGACGTGGGATTCATTGATGAACGGGTCGCCCTTGGCGTCGTCCTTCAGGAACAGTTCGAAGGTATAAGGATTGAGCTTCAGGCCCTCTTCCACACCCAGGCGCTTGACCAGGCTGCCAGCGGCATAGTTACGCACGACGCATTCGACCGGGATCATGTCCAGCTTCTTCACCAGGCACTCGTTGTCGCCCAGCAGCTTGTCGAATTGGGTCGGCACGCCGGCCTCTTCGAGCTTCTGCATGATGAAGGCATTGAACTTGTTGTTCACCATGCCTTTGCGATCGAGCTGCTCGATACGCTTGCCGTCGAACGCCGAGGTGTCGTTGCGAAACAGCAGGACCAGGCGGTCGGCGTCGTCGGTCTTGTAAACCGATTTGGCTTTGCCACGGTAGAGTTCTTCACGTTTTTCCATGATGGGCTCCGCTTGCTAAGTAGGTGGGCTAGGCGATATGTCGCCAGTCGAGCCCTGAATCTTGATCGGCCAGTTGCAGCCAGTCCGGGTCGCACCCGAGGGTGTCGACAAAACATTGCCGGGCCAGCTGCGGCAGGTTGTTCTTGCTGCTCAGATGGGCCAGCACCAGATGTTGCAGGTCTTGCCAGCCCAACTCGGCCACCAGGCTGGCGGCCTGGTGGTTGTTCAAATGTCCCCTTTCCCCGCCAACCCGCTGCTTGAGGAAATACGGGTAGTAACCTCGCGCCAGCATATCCCGGCAGTGATTGGCCTCGATCATCAAGGCATCCAGCCCGCGATAGCGGTCGATCACCGTGTCACAGTAGGAACCCAGGTCGGTCAACAGGCCGAAACGCCGCTGACCATCACTGAACACATACTGCACAGGCTCCAGCGCATCGTGAGCGACGCCGGTTACATCGATGCTCAAGGCGCCGACCTGAAGCGTTTCGCCACCGGCGAGAAAGCCCGCGGGGTCCACCGGTTTGCGCATCCCACGCAAGGTGCCGCGACTGAGGTAGACCGGTAAATTGTAGCGCCGAGACAGCAAACCCACGCCATGCACGTGGTCGGCATGTTCGTGGGTTACCAGGATCGCGCTCAGCTGCGCGGGGTCTACCCCCAGGCGCAGCAGGCGCCGCTCGGTTTCCCGCAGGGAGAAACCACAATCCACCAGGACGTAGGTGTCGTCACTGGCTATCAGCGTGCCATTCCCTTGACTACCACTGCCGAGAACGGCGAAACGCATCGGATCAGCCCAGGTTGTCCTGAATCACGCTCAACACCTTGCGCGCCACTTCAGCCGGGGCAACGGTGTTGATGTCCTTCTCGACGGTGACCTGGACGTTGTCGCCCACCTTGCTCAGGCGAACCTGATAACGCTCGGCGCGGGCTTCGACTTCTTCCTTGGCCGGGGTGCTGCCGAACAACTTGCCAAAGAAACCTGGCTCGTCGTTTTTCTTCTGGGCTTTTTCCGCCAGGTTGATGTAGTACAGGCCCAGGCTGCGGTTGATGTCTTCAACGCGCCATTCGCCCTGCTCCAGCGCGCGGCCGACGCTCGACCAGGCGCGATCGAGGTCTTCGCCGAGGTAGAGCACCACGTTGCCGCTGCCGTCTTCGGTCAGGCTGACACGGCTAGGGGTATCGAAATCACGCGCGGCCAACAGGGACACCGAACCGCCCTTCTCGGAGCTGCGGCTCATGCTGGCGAGCATTTCGTCGACCAGCGCGGCATCCAGGCTAGTGTTGACCGAGCGGTTGGTGAAATCGACGCTGGAAGTGCTGCCGGCAGGACGCTCGGCGCTGACCACGTAGACTTCACTGGTATTGCGCTGCACGCCTGGCTCGATACGCACCCGTACACGGGTTTCGTTATCGGCCGAACCCACGCTGCCCAGGCGCTTGGCCATGGACGCGGAGAGTTCGTCGGAACGCTGCCAGGCGGTGGTGAACTCGCCGGTCTGCGGACGTTGTTCGTCAATACGGAAACCGTTGTCCTGGAAGAACTGCATCGCCACCGGCCAGACTTCGGCCGGGGAGTGCTGGGCCATGACCCAACGCGAATCGCCGCTCTTCTGCAGGGTGTAGTCGCTGGCATCGGCCACCGAGCCCAACGGCTGCGGACGCGGCACGATGTATTCGCCCTTGACGGTGTCGTCGGCCACGTTGCGCGGGATCGGCAACAGTGGGTCGAGACGCTTGGAGGTGCTGACATCCGGCGGCAGTTGCATCGGAGCGGTCTGTTGCGCCTGCAGGTAATCGCTACCGCGGTCGCGGAAGTAACCTTCCGGCCCCCAGATCCATCCGCAGCCACTGGTGCTGGAGATAATCAAGGCAAGTGCGGAAAGTCCGGCCAATCGCTTCATGCGTAGTACTTCCTCAATTAAACCAATACGCCGGACTGGCGCATGGCCTGCCGCAGCGGTTCGTGACAGGCAGCACTGAGCCAGGTGAGCGGCAGACGGATACCGTTTGCCATCAAGCCCATTTCGCACAGGGCCCATTTCACGGGAATAGGGTTGGATTCGATAAACAGGGTCTTGTTGAGCGGCATCAGCTTCTCGTGGATCGCCCGGGCAGTGGCGGCATCGCCCCGCATCGCGGCGGCGCACATCTCGCTCATGGCCTTGGGCGCCACGTTGGCGGTCACCGAGATATTGCCCTTGCCGCCCAGCAGGATCAGTTCGACGGCGGTGGCGTCGTCGCCGGAATACACCAGGAAATCGCTGCTCACGCCGGCCATGATGTCCTTGGCGCGCTGCAGGTCGCCGGTGGCTTCCTTGATGCCGATGATGTTCGGCACGGTCGACAGGCGGATCACGGTTTCAGCCTGCATGTCGCAAGCGGTGCGGCCCGGCACGTTGTAGAGGATCTGCGGGATATCGACAGCTTCGGCGATGGCACGGAAATGCTGATACAGGCCTTCTTGCGTCGGCTTGTTGTAATACGGGGTCACCAGCAGGCACGCGTCGGCACCGGCGATCTTCGCATTGGTGGTCAGTTCGATCGCTTCGCGCGTCGAGTTGGCGCCGGTACCGGCAATCACCGGAATACGCCCTGCGACCTGAGCGACCACACGACGAATCACCTCGATGTGTTCGTTCACATCGAGGGTAGCGGACTCACCTGTAGTACCGACCGCGACAATGGCGTTGGTGCCCTCTTGCAGGTGGAAGTCCACCAGTTTGCTCAGGCTGTCCCAGTCAAGACGACCCTGTGCATCCATGGGTGTGACCAGTGCCACCATACTGCCCGCAAT
The DNA here is from genome assembly GCF_050280705.1 of Pseudomonas sp. NPDC089530. Classification (NCBI taxonomy): domain Bacteria; kingdom Pseudomonadati; phylum Pseudomonadota; class Gammaproteobacteria; order Pseudomonadales; family Pseudomonadaceae; genus Pseudomonas; species Pseudomonas sp. NPDC089530. The sequence goes on from NZ_JBNNVU010000015.1 coordinate 6,342, forward strand.
CATGCAACCGCTCCTGCCGGAAAAAGAGAGCGGTAATGGTACTGGCGCCAAGATGCTTGCACAAGCGAAGTACCGCGCTGCGAGCATTCCCCTGAGCGATGGATTTCGCTACCCTTCAGACTTTGATCGCTACTGACCAGCTTGTACGCCGGGTTCCAGCCTCCCTTTTCGGCATCCGAAGCCCCAATCCCGCGTTGCCGCCCCTCGCTCCAGCCTCAACGGAGCACGCCGCAACCCGGCGGTTCAGGGCCTCCGGAGCCGCATCCGAAGCTTTACCCCGTACTCGAGCCTGCAAAAAGTATCGACCGCTCATCGCTTTAGGAATGCTGCATGTCCACCCCCACAGTTCGCGAACAATTCCTTGTCATCAGTGCCCTCGGCGCCAACCCCATGGAGCTGACCAACGTCCTGTGCCGCGCCAGCCATGAAAATCGCTGCGCCGTGGTGACCTCCCGCCTGACTCGCCATGGCGAGTGCAGCGCGCTGATCCTGGAGGTTTCCGGCAGTTGGGATGCCCTGGCGCGCCTGGAGGCCGGCCTGCCGTCGCTGGCGAAGAAATACGCCTTCACCGTCAACGTGGTACGCAGCGCGGCCCTGGACAATCGGCCGCAGGCCCTGCCTTATGTGGCCTACGTCAGCGCCGCCTATCGCCCGGACATCGTCAACGAGCTGTGCCAGTTCTTCATCGACCACCATATCGAGCTGGAAAACCTGACCTGCGATACCTATCAGGCCCCACAGACCGGCGGCACCATGCTCAACGCCACCTTTACCGTGACCCTGCCGGCCGGCACCCAGATCAGTTGGCTGCGCGATCAGTTCCTGGACTTTGCCGACGCGCTGAACCTCGATGCGCTGATCGAACCCTGGCGCCCACAGAACCCAATGTAAGGAAGCTCCCATGGCCGTTGCCATCGACCAACCTGTCGCCCACTTCGAAGCCCCGGCCACCAGCGGTCAGACCGTCAGCCTGGCCGCGCTCAAGGGCAAGCAGGTGGTGATCTACTTCTATCCCAAGGACAGCACCCCGGGCTGCACCACCGAAGGTCAGGGCTTTCGCGATCAATACGCTGCGTTCAAGGCCGCCAATACCGAAGTGTTCGGCGTCTCCCGCGATAGTCTGAAGTCCCACGAGAACTTCAAGTGCAAGCAGGAATTCCCCTTCGAGCTGATCAGTGACAAGGACGAAGCCGTCTGCCAGCTGTTCGACGTGATCAAACTGAAGAAGCTCTATGGCAAGGAATACATGGGCGTCGACCGCAGCACCTTCCTGATCGACCAGGACGGCGTGCTGCGCCAGGAATGGCGCGGCGTGAAGGTGCCGGGGCACGTGGATGCGGTACTGGCTGCCGCCCAGGCGCTGAACAAGGCCTGAGCCTGGCAACAGAATGAAAAGGGGCGGCTGATTCAGCCGCCCCTTTCATTTCCAGAGCAGAACGGTTCTAGAGCAAGGGCGCCACGACCGGCTCTTTACGCGGCCAGGCATCCAGTACCGCCTTGAACAGGGTGGCCAGGGGAATGGCGAAAAACACCCCCCAGAACCCCCACAACCCGCCGAACAGCAGCACCGCACAGATGATTGCCACCGGGTGCAGGTTCACCGCCTCGGAAAACAGCAGCGGTACCAGCACGTTGCCGTCCAGGACCTGAATGATCCCGTAGACCGCCATCAGATAGATGAACTGATCGCTCCAGCCCCACTGGAACAAGGCAATCAAGGTCACCGGGACGGTCACCACCACCGCGCCGACATAGGGCACCACCACCGAAATCCCCACCAGCAACGCCAGCAGGGCCGCGTAGTTCAGCCCCAGGGTCACGAAGGCGATATACGTCACCCCGCCGCAAATGACGATCTCGATCACCTTGCCACGGATGTAGTTGGCGATCTGCCGGTTCATTTCCTGGGCCACCCGGGTGATCAAGGTCCGCTCGCGCGGCAGGTAACCACGCACCCACTGACTGATCATGACCCGATCCTTGAGGAAGAAAAACACCAGGATCGGCACCAGCACCAGATAAATCATCATGTTGACCAGCAACGGCAGGCTGGACAGCGAGAAGGTCAGCGCCCACTGGCCGAACTTGCCGATCTCGCCGCGCACCACCTCGATCGCCCGCAACACCTGCTCGTCGGACACCAGGTGCGGATAACGCTCCGGCAGCAGCAAAAGCAGCGATTGCCACTTGGCGAACATTCCCGGCAACTCATTGAACAAGGTGATCACCTGGTGCCACAGCAGCGGTACGACGACCACGATGAACACCAGCAGCAGCCCCATGAACAGGGCGAAGACCAGGCCCACCGCGGCACCTCCGGGCAAGCGCCAGCGCTCCAGGGTCAACACCAGCCCCTGCATCAGGTAAGCCAGCACCATCCCCGCCAGCACGGGCGCGAGCATGCCGCCCAGGGTCAGCACCGCGGTGAAGGCCAGGAACAACAGAACGGCCAGTACCACGGCCTCCTCGTCGGAGAAGTAGCGCTGAACCCAGTCGCGTAAAACCTTGAACATCGATGATCCTTAGTGATTTCCGGGCCTGTTCAGGCCTTCTTCAGCCAGTAACGATAGACCCCGGCTTCGTCTTCCTCGCGAAGCAGGGTATGACCGGCCAGACGGGCAAAAGTGCGAAAGTCGCGCTGGGAGCCGGCGTCCGTGGCGATCACCTTGAGCACTGCGCCACTGGCCAGGCGATTGAGCTCCATCTTGGCCTTGAGCAGTGGCAACGGACAGTTCAGGCCGCTGGCATCGAGCTCGGCGTCGTGGGCTACTGCATCAGTCATTGCGTCACTCCGGGAGGGTCGTCGAGGTGCCTAGAATATCTGGTCCAAGGCCTGGTGTCCGGCTACAGTAGACTCTTTGTCGACTAAGGCTTTGTGCATGACTTTTTTGCGCCCTACCCTGCTGACGCTCGCTTGCCTGCTCGCCTCACCAGGCTTCGCCGACGACCTGCCGTCACTCGGTGATGCCAGTTCTGCCATTGTCTCGCCACAACAGGAATACCAACTGGGCCGCGCCTGGCTGGCGCTGCTGCGCAGCCAGGTTTCGCAACTCAACGACCCGCAGCTCAAGGATTACGTCGAAACCAGCGTCTATAAACTGGTCGAGACCAGCCAGGTCAACGACCGGCGCCTCGAATTCATCCTGATCAACAGCCCGCAACTCAATGCCTTTGCCGCCCCCGGGGGCATTGTCGGAGTCAACGGCGGCCTGTTCCTCAACGCCCAGACCGAAGGCGAATATGCCTCGGTGCTGGCCCACGAACTGGCCCACTTGTCGCAACGCCACTTCGCCCGCGGCGTCGAAGCCTCGCAGCGCATGCAGGTGCCGATGATGGCCGCCCTGCTGGCCGGTATCGTGCTTGCCGCGGCGGGTGGCGGTGACGCTGGTTTCGCGGCCATCGCCGGCACCCAGGCCGCGGCCATCCAGGAACAACGGCGCTTTTCCCGGCAGAACGAGCAGGAAGCCGACCGTATCGGCATTCTCAACCTGGAAAAAGCCGGTTATGACCCACGCTCCATGCCGACCATGTTCGAGCGCCTGATGCGTCAGTACCGCTTCGACGCCAAGCCACCGGAATTCCTGCTGACTCACCCGGTCACCGAATCGCGGATCGCCGACACCCGTAACCGCGCCGAACAGGCCAAGGCCGGCGGCAAGGAAGACAGCCTGCGCTACCAGTTGATCCGCGCCCGGGTGCAACTGATCTACGAAGAGTCCCCCGGCATGGGCGCCAAGCGTTTTCGTGCCCAACTCGACGAAAACCCGAAAAACGACATCGCTCGCTATGGCCTGGCCATTGCCCAGATCAAGGGCAGCCAGTTCAACGACGCCCGGGAAAACCTGAAGCAGCTGCTGGCCAAGCAACCCAACGACATTACCTACAACCTGGCCCAGGTAGACCTGGACACCGCCACCAGCCGCTTCGCGGATGCCCAGGCGCGGGTGGACAAAATGCTTGCGCAGTACCCGGGCAACTACCCACTGAACCAGGTCAGGGTCGACCTGCTGCTCAAGCAGAATCGCCCGGCAGACGCCGAAAAAGCCCTGGAAAGTCTGCTCAAGACCCGCCCCGACGATCCGGACGTGTGGTACTCCGTGGCGGAAACCCGCGGCTTGTCCGGCAATATAATCGGCCTGCACCAGGCACGGGCCGAGTACTTTGCCCTGGTCGGGGACTATCGCCAGGCGATCCAGCAGCTGGATTTCGCCAAACGCCGCGCCGGCAGCAACTTCCCCCTGTCTTCGCGGATCGACGCTCGTCAGCGCGAGCTGATGGACCAGGAGCAGATGGTCAAGGACATGATGCGCTGAGCCTGCTGCGCCCACAAAAAAGCCCGCCTCTTTCGAGGCGGGCTTTTTTATTGCGCGATCAACCCGCGATACGGATTACTCGGCCAGCTTGAAGGTAATGAAGCTGGCACGCCCTTGGCGCAGGACTCGCATCGACACCGAACGGTTCTTCGGCAGTGCCTGGGCGATTTCGGTGAAGTTCTTGGCCGAAGTGATCGCCTGGTTATTCAGGTGAGTGATCACATCGCCTGGCTGCAGACCGATCAGCGCGGCTGGGCCGTCCTGCACTTCCTTGATCACTACACCGCCCTTGATGTCGTAGGTTTTCTTCTGCTCGTCGGTCAGCTCGACCACCGCGACACCCAGACGGTTGCTGCTGCGCTCGGCACCGGGCTTGCCGATGGCGTCCAGGGCCTGGTCTTCGTCCGGAATCGCACCCACGGTCAGCTCGATGTTCTTGCGCTTGCCGTCGCGAATCACTTCCAGATTGGCTTTCGCGCCCGCCTTGAGGGCACCCACCAGGTGCGGCAGGTCCGCCGACATGACGATAGGCTGACCATTCATGCTCAGGATCACGTCGCCGACCTGCAGGCCACCCTTGGCCGCCGGACCGTTGTCCTGGATCTGCGCCACCAGCGCACCGGCCGGTTTCTCCAAGCCGAAGGATTCCGCCAGGTCCTTGTTCACTTCCTGGATGACCACGCCCAGCCAGCCACGGCTGACCTTGCCACCGGCTTTCAGCTGGTTGGAAACATCCATGGCGACATCGATCGGGATCGCGAAGGACACGCCCATGAAGCCACCGGAACGGGTGTAGATCTGCGAGTTGATACCCACCACTTCACCGGCCAGGTTGAACAGCGGACCACCGGAGTTGCCCGGGTTGATCGGCACGTCGGTCTGGATGAACGGCACATAGTTTTCGTTCGGCAGGCTGCGACCGATGGCGCTGACGATGCCCTGGGTCACGGTGTGGTCGAAACCGAAAGGCGAGCCGATAGCCACCACCCACTGACCGGCTTTCAGGTCCTGGGATTTGCCCAATTTCAGCACCGGCAGGTCCTTGCCATCGATCTTCAGCAGCGCCACGTCGGAACGTGGGTCGGTACCGATCAGCTTGGCTTTCAGTTCGCTGCGATCGGCCAGGCGCACGAGGATTTCATCCGCATCGGCGATCACATGGTTGTTGGTCAGGATGTAACCGTCCGCCGAGATGATGAAGCCCGAACCCAGGGATTGGGCTTCGCGCTGACGATCGCCCCGTGGCGAGCGCGGCTGCTGCGGCATACCCCGCTCGAAGAACTCGCGCAGCATCGGCGGCAACCCTTCCAGGTCGGGCATCTGCGCGGAAACCTTGCGGTCCGGCAGCTTCTGCGTGGTACTGATGTTGACCACCGCCGGCGAAGCCTGCTCGACCAGTTGCGTGAAGTCAGGCAGCTCCGCCGCCTGTGCGGTAACGGCCTGACCGAGCACTAGCACAGTAGCGAAAATGGAGAGATAGGATTTCAAACGTGGTATCGACATACGGCTCCCATTGCAACGAGCGTGGTTAAGCGATAGGGAACAAGAAATACCGAGCGACTCATGCAGTACTTTTGTTCCGGAAACGACAAGGCCAGAACCTAGTGGTTCTGACCTATAAGAAAAAACAGGGGGTTTTGCAAATGAAAATCTTCACCGAACATTTAAGTATCTCGATTGCAGAGCCGGTATTGCAGACCTCTTACACAACCAACATTAACGCTCGATGAAGAACGCCCGGAGAGCACTCCTCACTGCGCCTTGGGCGCAGTGGCGTCGGTACGCATCGACAAGGCAATCCGCTCGGCGGTGCCGATAGGTATCTCACCCACCACCGTCACCATCATTTCGCCTTCGGGGGTAGTCAGACGCCGAGATACCGCCACGGTCGGGCCCAACTGGGTGCGGGTGTCGGTCACCGTCGCGCCATTGAGCGGTTCGAGGAATACCGAGAAGCGGGCCAGACCGTCGTCATACATCAGACTGTTGACCATCGTCTTGGTCTCGGGATCCTTGCGCGCACTGCTGCTGGTCAGCTCGAAACCTGGCGGCAGCCAGTCCGAATGCCAGGTCTGCGCGGCCTTCACCGCGGAAGCCTTGTCGCTGTCGAGAGCGACGGCCTTGCATTCGGCGCTGGCCTGCAACTCGCTATCGCGCGGCACATCCGCGGTATCCAGGCGAGTGAACTGGAAGCGCTCGAGCAACTGCCCCTTATCGTTCAACAGCAACGATTTCAGCGGCAGACCCGTCTCGCGGTCCAGATGCAATTCAAAACCATAACGGTGCTGGTCGCGCGGGGTCAGGGCAATAATGACCGCCGCACGCCCCGCCACACGTGACTTGCCGATGACGGCAAGGTCGTACCAATTCTTGAGCTTTTCTGGATCGAGGGAGTGGGCCGAAGAGTTGGGGGCATCCCCCAGACCGGCCACCAGCGTACCGCTGACACATTGGGTACGCCCATCGATACGCACCACCTCTTGAGCGGAACCGTCGAGCTGAATCAGCCGCTCACGGACCTGACCATCCTGGACGCGATGCCAGATGTTATGGGTAGAAAAACTACCGTTACGCTCGTAGACGAAAGTACCCTGGAAGCTTTGCTGCTGTTCCGCTTGCCCAAGACGCTTCAACCAGTCCTGAGCTTCGTCGGCGTGAGCTGGAACGATGAACCAGCCACTGAGCAGGAGCGAGAGTAGAGGGATGGCGCGCATGATCCTCCTTAACGGTTTTCCAGGCTCGCCGCACGAGCATAAGGCAGAGCGCTTTCCGTGCCCTTCAGTGCAGCTTGTTGAGCATGCTGACGCAAGTAGCTTGGCAGACGCTGATCGTGCCAGCCTGGCTGACCTTGCAATACACCATTGGCCATAGGACCCGTGGCTTCCGAACTCTCATTGTAGCCGGCCAATACAGCTGGGCCTTTTACTTGAGGAGCAGCCAGGGTTGGCTGGTTCGATTGCTGTGCCAGCTCGACGCCAGCGATCTCGTCCTGATTGTACAGACGAACCCCCGCCAACACGGCAACGGTCACCGATGCGGCAACGGCCAGGCGACCCAGGCTGCGCCATGGGCTACGAGCAGGTTTGGCCGGTACAGCTTCGTCAGCCAGCGCAGCAGAAACGGCCGCGGCGATATCCAGACGCGGAAGCAGCAACTCTTTGTGCATGGCCGCACGGGCAATCTGGTAACGGGCCCAGGTCTCGCGGGTTTCCACTTCGTCGACGGCATTCAATACCCGACGCAATTCCAGTTCGTCCGCTTCGTTATCCATCACCGCGGACAGCGATTCCTGCAGGGCTTCACGACTCATGGCGGTTCCTCTCTTGGCTGTCGCCGCTGTCTCAGGTTTCCTGCAACAACGGCTGCAGGGCTTTATCGATGGCCTCCCGGGCGCGGAAAATCCGGGAGCGCACGGTACCCACCGGACACTGCATGACGCTCGCAATGTCCTCGTAACTCAGACCATCGAATTCACGTAAAGTTAAAGCCGTACGCAAATCTTCCGGCAGTTGCTGAATGGTTCGATGGACGGTGCCTTCGATCTCATCCCGCAGCAATACACGCTCCGGCGATTCGAGATCCTTGAGGCCATGATCGCCATCGTAGAACTCCGCATCCTCGGAACTGACATCGCTATCCGGCGGCCGGCGGCCGCGTGAAACCAGATAGTTCTTCGCCGTGTTGATGGCGATACGGTACAGCCACGTATAAAACGCACTGTCGCCGCGGAAATTACCAAGCGCGCGGTAAGCCTTGATAAAGGCTTCCTGTGCAACATCCTGGGCTTCATGGGTGTCGTGCACGAAACGCACGATCAACCCGAGAATTTTGTGCTGGTATTTCAGCACTAGCAGATCGAACGCTCGCTTGTCGCCACGCTGAACGCGCTCGACCAGCTGCTGATCCTCTTCCTGGGTTAGCATGAACACTCCTCGATAAGCTCGGAGAAGGCTTGCATAACTAAACGATCAGGCTTGCAAACATAGACTCGGGCTTTTCGCAAAAGTTCTCCCCCTCCAAGCAAGTTTCCTGCGGGCTCTGACTTTGGCACGCACGAAAAACGCAGCACGGGCGAGGCCGGCTGCGCGAATAATCCTGTCGTCGAATCGAGCTGCATGACTGCGACACAAATCATGCATGAAACCGACGCTGTCCCTTCTGTCAGGCAACCTTCTATTGAGTTTGGGGCCGTACCAAAAGTTCCCAATCTTTATAGTCGTGCAGAGCGAACATTGTGTAACCATGAAGAGAAAAAGGTCGCTACATCTTCGATACAGTCGCCAGTTCGCCGACTTGACGGATAAATCGAAGCATCCGCCACGGCCTCGGAAAACCGCCTTTCCCGCACCCATAATTTCATAATGCCACGAAGGCCCGGCTATTGTGCCGATCCCCCCCTCTATATACTAGTGGGCTGCATGGCTGCCTTGACTCGCCGATCCAGGCGTCTCGCGCCAACCCCGACCCGGGTCGCTTTTGAGCGGAATCTCCACATGAGCCAACAGTTTCAACACGATGTTCTGGTGATTGGCAGCGGCGCTGCCGGTTTGAGCCTGGCGCTGACCTTACCCGGCCATCTGCGCATTGCCATATTGAGCAAGGGCGACCTCGCCAATGGCTCGACCTATTGGGCTCAGGGTGGCGTCGCGGCTGTGCTGGACGACACCGACACCGTCGAATCCCACGTCGACGACACCCTCAATGCCGGGGGCGGCCTGTGCCATGAAGAGGCGGTACGGTTTACCGTCGAGCATAGCCGCGAGGCGATTCAATGGCTGATCGATCAAGGCGTCCCCTTCACCCGGGACGAACAATCGGGCAATGACGACGGCGGTTTCGAGTTTCACCTGACCCGAGAAGGCGGCCACAGTCATCGCCGCATCATCCATGCCGCCGACGCCACCGGCGCGGCCATCTTCAAGACCTTGCTGAATCAGGCCCGGCAGCGCTCGAATATCGAACTGCTGGACCAACGGGTCGCCGTCGACCTGATCACCGAAAAGCGCCTCGGCCTGGAGGGCGATCGCTGCCTGGGCGCCTATGTGCTCAATCGCGCCACCGGCGAAGTCGATACCTACGGCGCTCGCTTCGTCATCCTCGCTTCCGGCGGCGCCGCCAAGGTCTACCTCTATACCAGCAACCCCGATGGCGCCTGTGGCGATGGCATCGCCATGGCCTGGCGTTCGGGGTGCCGGGTGGCCAACCTGGAGTTCAATCAGTTCCACCCGACCTGCCTCTACCATCCCCAGGCCAAAAGTTTCCTGATCACCGAAGCCCTGCGTGGCGAAGGCGCCCTGCTGAAGCTGCCCAACGGCGAACGCTTCATGCCACGTTTCGACCCGCGGGCCGAACTGGCGCCCCGGGATATCGTCGCCCGGGCCATCGACCATGAAATGAAGCGCCTGGGTATCGACTGCGTGTACCTGGACATCAGCCACAAGCCGGAAGCCTTCATCAAGAGCCACTTCCCGACCGTGTACGAGCGCTGCCTGGAATTTTCCATCGACATCACCAAGCAGCCGATCCCGGTGGTACCGGCCGCGCACTACACCTGCGGCGGGGTAATGGTCGACCAGCAGGGCCGCACCGACGTGCCAGGCCTGTATGCCATCGGCGAAACCAGCTTCACCGGCCTGCACGGCGCCAACCGCATGGCCAGCAACTCGCTGCTGGAGTGCTTCGTCTACGCCCGTTCCGCGGCCGCCGACATCCTCCAGCAACTGCCGCAGATCGCCATCCCGATCGCCCTGCCTGCCTGGGACGCCAGCCAGGTCACCGACTCCGACGAGGACGTGATCATTGCGCACAACTGGGACGAACTACGGCGATTCATGTGGGACTATGTGGGTATCGTGCGCACCAACAAGCGCCTGCAACGGGCTGAGCACCGGGTGCGCCTACTGCTGGACGAAATCGATGAGTTCTACAGCAACTACAAGGTCAGCCGCGACCTGATCGAGCTGCGCAACCTGGCCCAGGTGGCCGAACTGATGATTCGTTCCGCCATGGAACGCAAGGAAAGCCGGGGCCTGCATTACACCCTCGACTACCCGGACCTGCTGCCCGAAGCCCTGGACACTATCCTGGTGCCGCCCACCTACGGCGGCTGAACTTGAGCCGCACGCGCAGGCGCCGATGCACATCGGCCGCCTGCGCATCCCGCGGCACGCAGACCGACCTCACCCAGCGCTCACCCGGCAGGCGAAAACGCAGCACCACCAGCATGGGCAAGGCCAGGCTGTCAGGGCGCAGCTGCACCGGCTGCCAGCCCTGCCCGGCGCGCCATAGCTGCCAGCCATCGGCATCGCGACGCAGACCACTGAAGGCCGAAGGGTGACTCAGCAGAATCTGCCGTGGCAGCGCCCAGGCGCCGTGGCCCAGGCACACCAGCCCCCCGAGCAGACGAGCCCAGGGCGGAATGTCGAGCATCAGCAAGGCGCCCAGGGCGAACAACTGGGCCAGGAGATAGGCCGCCAGCAAATGCCTGGAAGGCTGCCAGCGGCATTCGAAGGTGTTACTTGGGCTGAACACGGTCCAGGATCATGCGCACCATGCGCTGCAGCTCGGGATCCGAGGATTCGGAGCGTTCCATGAACCAGCCGAACATGTCCTGATCTTCGCATTCGAGCAGCCTGACGTAGCAGGCGCGATCGACAGCGTTCAAGTGCGGATAGACTTCCTTCACGAATGGCACCAGCAACACGTCCAGTTCCAGCATGCCGCGGCGGCTGTGCCAGTAGAGACGGTTCAGTTCAACATCTTCGACCATGGAGCGCTCCTCAAATAGAGCGCAAGTATACAGCCCGGCGGTCCCCAGAACAGTCGGCTTTGGTCGCGCACCACCCATCCTTTGTGAACTACCCATTTCGAGGGCGTCACCTTATGATGTTCGCCAGACTTTTTACCCTGCGATGACCCATGGCTGATTCCGCTTTTTTCTGCGCCCTGTCCCACGAAGGCGTTCTCGCCGTTCGCGGCCCCGATGCCGGCAAGTTCCTTCAGGGCCAGCTGACCTGCAACCTCAATTACCTCAGCGACAGCCAATCCAGCCTGGGTGCCCGTTGCACCCAGAAAGGCCGCATGCAATCGAGTTTTCGCATCCTGCTCGAAGGCGACGGCTGCCTGCTGGCCATGGCCACCGAGCTGCTGGAGCCGCAACTGGCGGACCTGAAAAAATACGCGGTGTTCTCCAAGGCCAAGCTCGGCGACGAAACTGCCCTGTGGGCGCGCTTCGGTCTGAGCCACGCCAATGCGCTGCTGACCGGCCTGGGCCTGGAACTGCCGGCGGAAGATGGCGCCGTCGCGCGTAACGACGGCCTGATCGCCATTCGCGTTTCAGCGGATCGGGCCGAACTCTGGGTAGCGGCAGACCGGGCTGAAAGCCTGCACCGGACGCTGGCCGCGCAACTGCCCGAAGGCGACCTCAACCAGTGGCTGCTGGGCCAGATCCGCGCCGGCATCGGCCAGGTCATGCCGCAGACCCGCGAGCTGTTCATTCCGCAAATGCTCAATCTGCAGGCCATCGGCGGCGTCAGCTTCAAGAAAGGCTGCTACACCGGCCAGGAAATCGTCGCGCGCATGCAATACCTGGGCAAACTCAAACGTCGCCTCTACCGTGTGGCCCTGGACGCCGATGAGCTGCCGGAACCCGGCACCGCGCTGTTCTCCCCGACCCACGGCAGTTCCATCGGCGAGGTGGTGATCGCCGCCCGGGCCGAACAGAACATTGAACTCCTGGCCGTACTGCAAGCCGAAGCAGTGGAGGATGGCAACCTCCATCTTGGCGCGCTCGAAGGTCCCGGGCTGCAGCTGCTGGACCTGCCTTACCAGCTGGATCGCGATCGGGAAATCCAGCGCTGAGCGCAGCAACTTCCTGCAATACCCTAGAGAACAGAAATGAGTGAGCTGGCGGATAAGGTCCAACAGGATTTGGTTGAGGCCATCGATAACGATGACCTGGTTCTGCCAACGTTACCGGAAGTGGCCATGCAGATTCGCCGGGCCGCTGAAGATCCGGAAATCAGTGTCAGCACCCTGAGTAAAGTGATTGGCCGCGATACGGCGCTGTCGGCGCGACTGATCAAAGTGGTCAACAGCCCGCTGCTGCGCGCCACCCAGGAAGTCACCGACCTGCATACCGCGATTACCCGGCTGGGCGTCAACTACAGCAGCAACCTGGCCATCGGCCTGGTCATGGAGCAGATTTTCCATGCCCGCTCGGAGGTGGTGGCGCAGAAAATGCACGACGTCTGGCGCAAAAGCCTGGAAGTGGCCGGGGTCAGCTATGCCCTGTGCCGCAGCCACACCCAGTTGAAACCCGATCAGGCGGCCCTCGGCGGGCTGGTGCATCAGATCGGCGTGCTGCCGATCCTGACCTACGCGGAAGATCACTATGAGCTGCTGTCCGACCCCGTCAGCCTCAACCATGTGATCGAGCGCATCCACCCGTTGCTGGGGGACAAGCTGCTGCAGGTCTGGGAGTTTCCAGAACAACTGGCCAAATTGCCGGGGCAGTACCTGGACTTCAAGCGCCAGTCCGACAGCCTGGATTACGTCGACCTGGTGCAGGTCGCAACCCTCTACTGCCACAAGGACAGCGATCACCCACTGGCAAGAATCGACGCCCTCAGCGTGCCGGCTTTCAAAAAGCTCGGCATCGACCCTGAAAACAAGGTGATGTGCGGCGATCTGGCCGAATCGCAGTCGATGTTCTACTGAACACCCTCGCCTGCGCGGCCAGCCGCTAACCCGCGTTGAAACTCACCCGCACCTTCAGCCCTGCCTGCGCACCGTCGTGCAGGCTGATCTGCGCCAGGTGGGCGCGGCAGATTTCGCCGACGATCGCCAGGCCCAGGCCGGAACCGGCGACATGGGGGTTGCGCCGATAGAAGCGCTCGAATACCCGGTCGCGGTCCTCCAGGGGAATACCCGGACCGTCGTCCTCCACTTCCAGTACCGCCGGGGCACTGACCCGCAGGATCACGTTGCCCCCCGGTTTGGTGTGGGCCAGGGCGTTGTCCACCAGGTTGCTCAACAGTTCGTTCAAGAGCGTCGGTTCGCCCCGTAGCCAGACCGGTTCGTCCGCTTCCAGGGCCAGGGCGATGCCCCGGGCGTGGGCCAATGGCGCCATGGCCATGCCCAATTCACGGGCCAGCTGGCTGAGATCGAGCAACTGCGCCCCGCCCTCGGCAATCGCCCGGGCACCGTTTTCGATCCGCGCCAGGGACAGCAACTGATTGGCCAGGTGGGTCAGGCGGTCGGTGCCCTGGGCAGCGCTTTCCAGCGTGGTGCGCCAGGTCTCGGGCTCAGAGGAACGCAGTCCCAGTTCCAGACGCGCCTTGAGCGCCGCCAGCGGGGTACGCAGTTCGTGAGCGGCATCGGCGATGAACTGCGCCTGACGCTCGAACTGCCCGCGCAGACGCTCGGTGAAGTGATTGAGCGCCCGCACCAACGGCCACAGCTCGCGCTGCACCTCGACCAGCGGCAATGGCCGCAAGTCGTCTGGCTGACGCTCTTCCACCGCGCCACGCAGACGCTCCAGCGGACGCAGCGCGGCACTGACCGCGAACCACACCAGCAACAAGGCACCGATGGCCAGCATCCCCAGGCGCAGCAAGGTGTCGGCCATCAGGCTGCGCGCCATGCTGACCCGCGCCTCGTCGGTCTCGGCCACGCGGATCTCCGCCATGCCGTTCATGTTCGGCTCGCTGACCGCCTTGAGCAGGCTCACCACCCGCACGTTCTGCCCCTGGTAGGTGGCGTCGTAGAAGCGCGCCAATGCCGGATAATCGTCGGTGCGCGGCGTGCCCGGCGGCGGGCCGGGAAGGTTTTCGTAACCGGAAATCAGCTGCTGGTGGATGTCGTTGACCTGGTAATAGATCCGCCCGGCACTGTCGTAGGCGAAGGTATCGAGGGCGACATAGGGCACATTGGCGCTGAGGCTGCCGTCGCGCTGGGACAAGCCGGCGGCGATGGTCCGGGCCGAGGCCAGCAGGGTCCGGTCGTAAGCGGTGTCCGCCGCCTCGCGGCCGTTCCAGTAGGCGCTCAGGCCGCTGGCCAGCATCAGTACCACCAGCAGCAGCGCCAGGTTCCACAGCAGGCGCCAGCGCAGACTGCTGGGCCTATGCATCGCGGCTTTCCAGCAGGTAGCCGAGGCCGCGGAAGGTCACGATGGCCACCGGCTGGCCGTCGAGCTTCTTGCGCAAGCGATGGACATAGATCTCGATAGCGTCCGGGCTGGCCTCTTCGTCCAGGCCGAACACCTGGGACGCCAGTTGCTCCTTGCTCATGACCCGCCCCGGCCGGGCGATCAGTGCCTCGAGCACCGCCTGCTCGCGGGAGGTCAGGGTCAGCAGCTCTTCACCGAGGGTGAAGCGCCGGGTATCCAGGTCGTAGGCCAGCACGCCGCAGCGCTGCACCCGCTCGCCGCCGAGCACGCTGCGCCGCAGCAGGGCCTTGACCCGCGCTTCCAACTCGGTCAGTTCGAAAGGCTTGGCCAGGTAGTCGTCCGCCCCCAGGTTAAGACCGTGGACCCGGTCCTTCACATCGCTGCGCGCGGTCAGCATCAGCACCGGCAGGTTCTTGCCCCGGGCGCGCAGGCGCGCCAGCACCTCGAAACCATCCAGGCGCGGCAGGCCCACATCGAGGATCGCCATGGCGTAGTCCTCGCTGCCCAGGGCCAGGTCCGCGGCGACGCCATCGTGCAGCACATCCACGGTCAAACCGGTGCTCTTGAGCGCCTGGGCGACACTTTCAGCCAGCTGCAGATGGTCTTCGACGAGAAGCACGCGCATGGATTTCCTACCTCGTTCAGGGATCGACGGCACTTTTTAGTGCCGCGGAGTTTACCGCCGTGACCGCCGCTGTGAAGCCCGAAAACCGTGAAAGTCTGCTGAAAGGTTAGCGAAAGGTTGTCCCTTTAGAGTCCTGTTACGGATTGTTTCGACTTCCGTGGCTGCCTCCCGGTAGCGCCCCGAAAAACGCCTCGAAGCGTTTTCGCCAATAAGAACAATAAACGGAGTACAACACGATGCTGTCCATGCAGCCTCAGGCCCGCCAGCCTGTTCGTTTTTCCCGTCTGAGCCACACCGCCCTCGCCAGTGCCGCCGCCCTCGCCGGCTTCTCGCCGATCAGCCAGGCCGCCTTCTTCGAAGACAGCAGCGCCACCCTCGAAACCCGCAACATGTACTTCAATCGCGACTTCCGCAGCGGCACCAGTGCCCAGCAATCCAAGCGCGACGAATGGGCCCAGGGCTTCATGCTCAACCTGCAATCGGGCTACACCGACGGCACCGTGGGCTTCGGCGTCGACGCCCTGGGCATGCTCGGCATCAAGCTCGACTCCAGCCCCGACCGCACCGGCACCGGCCTGCTGCCGACCCACGACAACGGGCGCGCCGCCGACGAGTACTCCAAACTCGGCCTGACCGGCAAAGTGAAGGTCTCCGCCACCGAACTGAAGATCGGCAGCCTGATCCCCGAACTGCCGATCCTCAAGCCCAACGACGGGCGCATCCTGCCGCAGACCTTCGAGGGCGGCCTGCTGACCTCCAAGGAAATCAAGAACCTGACCTTCACCGGCGGCCGCCTGGAGAAAGCCAAGGATCGCGACAGCACCGACTTCGAGGACATCGCCCTCAACAACAAGAACAGCCGCTTCGCCGGCACCGTCGCCGGCAAGCACTTCGACTTCGGCGGCCTGGACTACAAGTTCACCGACAAGATCACCGGCAGCTACCACTTCGCCCAGCTCGCCGAGGTCTACAACCAGCACTTCTTCGGCCTGCTCACGTCCCAGGCGCTGGGCCCGGGCACCTTCGCCAGCGACCTGCGCTTCGCCGTCAGCGACGACCAAGGCCAGGCCCGTGGCGGCAAGATCGACAACAAATCCCTCAACGGCCTGGTGAGCTACGCCCTGAACGGGCATAAACTCAGCGCCGGCTATCAGCACATGTCCGGCGACAGTGCTTTCCCCTATGTCGACGGGGCCGACCCGTACCTGGTCAACTTCGTGCAGATCAACGACTTCGCTGGCGCCGAAGAACGCTCCTGGCAAGCCCGCTACGACTATGACTTCGGCAAGCTCGGCATCCCCGGCCTGACCTTCATGACCCGCTACCTGAGCGGTGACAACATCGCCCTGAAAAACGGCGACACCGGCAAGGAATGGGAACGCAACACCGAGATCAAGTACGTGGTGCAAAGCGGCACCTTCAAGGACGTCGCGGTGCGCCTGCGCAACGCCACCTACCGCTCCAACTATTCGGCGCGCGACGCGGATGAAGTGCGCCTGCTGGTGAGCTACAGCCTGGCGCTCTGGTAACCGATCGGTGGACCTTCGCGGGCGCGGATGCCCGCCGGAGGTCCAGGCATGCAATACACAACAACAACTCCTGTGGAGACAAGCATGAACCCATCACTGCGTAAATTGGCCCTCGCCGCCGGCTGTGTGCTGTTCGCCGGTCAACTGTTCGCTGCCAGCGCCGAACCCAAGCGCCCGGAATGCATCGCCCCGGCCTCCCCCGGCGGCGGTTTCGACCTGACCTGCAAACTGGCGCAAAGCGCGCTGGTCAACGAAAAGTTGCTGACCAAACCGATGCGCGTGACCTACATGCCCGGCGGCGTCGGCGCCGTGGCCTACAACGCCGTGGTGGCCCAGCGTCCGGCCGACGCCGGCACGCTGGTGGCCTGGTCCAGCGGTTCGCTGCTGAACCTGGCCCAGGGCAAGTTCGGCCGTTTCGATGAAAGCGCGGTGCGCTGGCTGGCCGCGGTCGGCACCAGCTACGGCGCCATCGCGGTGAAGAGCGACTCCCCGTACAAGACCCTCGACGACCTGGTCAAGGCGCTGAAAAAAGACCCGAGCTCGGTGGTGATCGGCTCCGGCGGCACCGTCGGCAGCCAGGACTGGATGCAGACCGCGCTGATCGCCAAGGCCGCCGGGATCAACCCGCGCGACCTGCGCTACGTGGCCCTGGAAGGCGGCGGCGAAATCGCCACCGCGCTGCTGGGCGGGCATATCCAGGTCGGCAGTACCGACATCTCCGACTCCATGCCGCACATCCAGAGCGGCGACATGCGCCTGCTGGCGGTGTTTGCCGAAAAACGCCTCGACGAACCGGAAATGAAGGACATCCCCACCGCCAAGGAGCAGGGCTACGACATCGTCTGGCCAGTGGTGCGCGGCTTCTACCTCGGGCCGAAAGTCAGCGACGAAGACTACGCCTGGTGGAAAGCGGCCTTCGACAAGCTGCTGGCTTCCGAGGAGTTCGCCAAGCTGCGCGACCAGCGCGAGCTCTTCCCCTTCGCCATGACCGGCCCGGAACTGGACGCCTACGTGAAGAAACAGGTGGCCGACTACAAGACCCTGGCCCGAGAGTTCGGCCTGATCCAGTAATCGCCCCTGTCTAGTGGTCCTGCCCCTATCGCGGGGGCGGGGCCCAGGAGTCTCTCATGCTCGTACAACGCATTTTCGCCTCGGTGCTGCTGCTGGCGTGCGTCGGCCTGATGCTGATGGCCTGGCCGTACCAGGCACCGTTTTCCTACGAACCGATCGGACCGCGTGCCTTTCCCCTGCTGATGCTGGGGCTGATGGGCCTGGCGCTGGTCTACATGCTGTTCCGTCCCTCGCCCATCAAGCACAGCGAAGACGAACCGCCGCTGGACCGCGAGACCCTCAACAAGATCGGCCGCTGCGTGCTGTTGCTGCTGGTCTTCGCCGGTCTCTTCGAACCCCTGGGCTTCATTCTCAGCAGCATCCTGATCGGCATTCCGATGGCGCGCCTGTACGGCGGACGCTGGCTGCCAAGCGCCGTCATCATCGGCTTGATGAGCATCGGCCTGTACCTGCTGTTCGACAAAGTCATGGACGTTCCGCTGCCCCTGGGCTTGCTCGACGTTCTGGAGAACTGAAATGGATACTCTCGGTTACTTGAGCCACGGTTTCGGCGTCGCCCTGACCCCGTACAACCTGGTCACCGCCCTCAGCGGCACCCTGATCGGCACTATCGTCGGCCTGCTGCCAGGGCTCGGGCCGATCAACGGGGTCGCGCTGCTGATCCCGATCGCCTTCGCCCTCGGCCTGCCGCCGGAATCGGCGCTGATCCTGCTGGCGGCGGTGTACCTGGGTTGCGAATACGGCGGCCGGATCAGCTCGATCCTGCTGAACATCCCCGGTGAAGCCTCCACCGTGATGACCACCCTCGACGGCTACCCGATGGCCCGCCAGGGGCTGGCCGGGGTGGCCCTGTCGCTGTCGGCCTGGAGCTCGTTCATCGGTGCCCTGATCGCCACCTGCGGCATGGTGGTGTTCGCACCGATCCTGGCGAAATGGGCGATCGCCTTCGGCCCGGCGGAATACTTCGTGCTGATGGTGTTCGCCATTGTCTGCCTCGGCGGCATGGCCGGCGACAGGCCGATCAAGACCTTTATCGCGGCGCTGATCGGGCTGTTCCTGTCGACCGTCGGCATCGACGCCAACAGCGGCGTGTACCGCTTCACCGGGGATAACATCCACCTCACCGACGGCATTCAGTTCGTAGTGCTGGTGCTGGGCCTGTTCTCCGTCAGCGAAATCCTGTTGCTGCTGGAAAAGACCCACCGCGGCCAGGAAGCCTTCAAGGCCACCGGGCGGATGCTGTTCAACTTCAAGGAAGCCGCCTCGGTGTTCGTGGTGAACCTGCGCTGCGGCGTGCTGGGTTTTGTCATGGGCGTACTGCCCGGTGCCGGTGCCACCCTGGCCAGCGCCGTGGCCTACATGACCGAGAAACGCATCGCCGGCCCCAGCGGTAAATTCGGCCAGGGCGACAAGCGTGGCCTCGCCGCCCCGGAAACCGCCATCGGTGCCGAGGCCTGCGGCGCGCTGGTGCCGATGCTGACCCTCGGCGTTCCGGGTTCGGGCACCACCGCAGTGATGATCGGCGCCCTGTCGCTGTACAACATCACCCCGGGCCCGCTGCTGTTCCAGCAACAGCCGGATATCGTCTGGGGCCTGATCGCTTCGTTGTTCATCGCCAACGTCATGCTGGTGATCCTCAACATCCCGATGATCCGCGTCTTCACCCGCATCCTCGCCGTGCCGAACTGGGCCCTGGTGCCGATGATCGCGATCATCACCGCGATCGGCGTCTACGCGGTGCACGCCACCACCTTCGACCTGTTCCTGATGGTCGGCATCGGCATCTTCGGCTACATCCTGCGCAAGCTGGATTTCCCGCTGTCGCCGGTGCTGCTGGGCTTCATTCTCGGCGGGCTGATGGAGCAGAACCTGCGGCGCGCCCTGTCGATCTCCAACGGTGCACTGGACATCCTCTGGTCCAGCTCGATCACCCTCGGGGTCTGGGCTCTGGTCGCCGTCATGCTCCTGGTACCGCTGCTGCGCATCTGGCGCAAGCGCTCGGCCCCGCAACGCACCGTGGCCGATGTCTGAGGTCACCTTCAAACAGTGGTGGGGCACGCCCCTGGTCGGCCTGGTTGGCGGTTACCTCGCCAGCCAGGTCGGCTGGCCGCTGCCGTGGATGGTCGGCTCGTTGCTGGCGATCATCCTGGTGCGCTGCCTGACGCCCTGGCAACTGGCGGAAATCCCCGGCGGCCGCAAATGTGGGCAATGGGTAGTCGGCATCGGTATCGGCCTGCACTTCACCCCACTGGTGATGGAGCAGGTCATGGGCCACTTCGGCCTGATCTTCTTCGGCGCGCTGGTCACCAGCCTGTCCAGCGTGGTCGGGGTCTGGCTGCTGCGGCGCACCGGCGAGGACCGGGCCACCGCGTTCTTCTCCAGCATGCCGGGCGGCTCCGGCGAGATGGTCAACCTCGGCGCCCGCAACGGCGCGGTGCTCAGCCGGGTCGCGGCCGGACAGAGCCTGCGGGTGCTGGTGGTGGTCCTGTGTGTACCGGCGGCCTTCAAGTACCTGCTCGGTGAAGGCGTGCCGCAATTGCATCCGGCCAGCGTCGATTGGCGCTGGCTGGCCCTGTTGTTTCCGGCGGGCGCCCTGCTCGCCTGGATCTGGCAGCGTCTGCGCCAGCCCAACCCCTGGCTGTTCGGGCCGCTGCTGGTCAGCGCCGCGGTCAGTATCGGCTGGGACCTGCAGATTGGCCTGCCGGACGGCGGCAGCCAGATCGGCCAGTGGCTGATCGGCAGCGGCCTGGGCTGCCACTTCAATCGCCAGTTCTTCCGCCGCGCCCCATCGTTCATGGGCCGCACCTTGATCGGCACGGCGCTGACCATGCTGATCGCCAGCCTCGCGGCCGTGGCCCTGAGCGCCCTGACCCACCTGGACCTGCGTTCGCTGACGTTGGGCATGATGCCCGGCGGCATCGCGGAAATGAGCCTGACGGCCGAGACCCTGCAACTGTCGGTGCCGCTGGTGACGGCGATGCAAGTGATGCGTTTGCTGTTCGTGCTGTTTCTGGCCGAGCCGTTGTTCCGGCGTTGGAACCGACCAGCGGATTCGGTCTGATCGACCGAGGTGCCTTTATCGCGGGCAAGCCTCGCTCCTGCAACGCGTGCTTCTGTAGGAGCGAGGCTTGCCCGCGATAGGGCCTCAACACCCTCTCAGACTGGCGGCAAGCGCCATTCGATCGGCGCTTCGCCGTTCTGCTCGAGGTACTTGTTGGCGCGGCTGAAATGCCCGCAGCCGATAAAGCCGCGATAAGCCGACAGGGGCGACGGGTGGACCGAGGTCAGCACCAGGTGCTTGGTGGTGTCGATCAGCTTCTGCTTGCTCTGGGCATGGGAACCCCACAGCAGGAACACCAGGTGCGGCTGGTGCTGGCTCACCACTTCGATGATCCGGTCGGTGAAGTACTGCCAGCCCTTCCCTGCGTGGGACGCGGCGTTGGCCCGCTGCACGGTCATGGTGGTGTTGAGCATCAGCACGCCCTGGTCGGCCCAGCTCTGCAGGTAACCGTGGTTGGGGATGTCGATGTTCAGGTCGCGCTTGAGCTCTTTATAAATGTTCACCAAAGACGGCGGCGCCGGTACGCCCGGCTGCACCGAGAAGCACAAGCCGTGGGCCTGGCCCGGACCGTGGTAAGGGTCCTGGCCGAGGATCACCACCTTGACCTTGTCCAGCGGTGTCGAATTCAGCGCATTGAAGATCAGCGGGCCCGGCGGGTAGATCTCCTTGCCGGCGGCATATTCCTGGCGCAGGAACTCGCGCAACTCCGCCATGTAAGGCTGATCGAATTCGGCACGCAGGGCCTGCTTCCAGCTCGGTTCGAGTTTGATACGGTCGTCAGCGGTCATGGTTGCACCCGGAAAAATCAATGGGCGCACCCTAGGAAAGCCCACCACGCTTGTCAATTGATCTGACGCAGAACCAGCACTTTCGCCTACAACGATCATACTGAACGCTCAAATTCCCGATCGAGGTCACGATGAATCTGCACTTCGAAGAACTCACCGGCACCGACGGCGCGCGCATCGGTATCGCCAGCCTGGATGCCGAACCCTCCCTCAATGCCCTGTCCCTGCCGATGATCCACCTGCTGAGCGACCGGCTGGCAGCCTGGGCCAAGGACCCGCAGGTGGTCTGCGTGCTGTTGCGCGGCAAGGGCGCCAAGGCCTTTTGCGCCGGCGGCGAAGTGCGCAGCCTGGTCCAGGCCTGCCTGGAGCACCGCGGCGAAGTGCCACCGCTGGCCGCGCAGTTCTTCGCCGCGGAATACCGTCTCGACTACCACCTGCACACCTACCCGAAACCGCTGATCTGCTGGGGCCACGGCTATGTGCTCGGCGGCGGCATGGGCCTGCTGCAGGGCGCCAGCATCCGCATCGTCACGCCGAGCACCCGCCTGGCGATGCCGGAGATCAGCATCGGCCTGTACCCGGATGTCGGCGCCAGTTGGTTCCTCTCGCGCCTGCCGGGCAAGCTCGGGCTGTTCCTCGGCCTGACCGGCGCCCATATGAACGGCCGCGACGCCATCGACCTGGACCTGGCCGACCGCTTCCTGCGGGACGACCAGCAAGAAGCGCTGATCGACGGGCTGTTGCAACTCAACTGGCAGGAACAGACATCGATGCAGCTCAACAGCCTGCTCAAGGCCCTGCAGCAGGAGGCCCTGGAGTACATGCCCGAGGCCCAGTGGCTGCCACGGCGCCAGCGGATCGACGAGTGGCTGGATGTCAGCGACGTACGCGGTGCCTGGCGGGCCATCAGCCAGTTGCACGATCACCCGGATACCCTGCTGGCCCGAGCGGCGAAGACCCTCAACGCGGGCTGCCCGCTGACCGCCTGCCTGGTCTGGGAACAGATCCGCCGGGCCCGGTACCTGTCCCTGGCGCAGGTGTTTCAGATGGAATACACCCTGAGCCTGAACTGCTGCCGGCATCCGGAATTCAGTGAAGGGGTGCGGGCACGCCTGATCGACAAGGACCACAAACCCCACTGGCACTGGCCAGACATCAACAGCGTCCCCGATGCCGTGGTGGAGGCGCATTTCCACAAGGCCTGGGAAGGCCGTCACCCCTTGGCGGACCTGTCGGAGTTCTGAAGCAACGACATGAAAAAGCGGCGCTCCAGGCGCCGCTTGTGGGTGGTCCGCCAATCAGCGGTCGTTACGGTCACGGCGGTGATCGTCGTGCCCGCGATCGCCCCCGTCTCGACCGCCACGCCAGCCATCATGGTCACGGCGACCGTCGTAGCGCCGATCATCGTTGCCCCAGCCCTGGCGATGGCCGTCCCAGCCACGGGTCTGCGGCGCCGTCTGATAGTAACGCGGTGCCATCTGGTACTGATGCTGGTAGTACTTGGGCTCGTAGTACCTGGGTTGATAGGACTTGGGCTGGTAGTAGCGAGGCGTTGGTTGATAGTAGCGAGGCGCTGGCTGGTAATAACGCGGTGCGTAGTAATAGCCGCGCCCGGAAGAATAGTAGGAGCCGCCGTAGTAGACCGGCGCCGGTGTCGTATAGACCTCAGAGCTGTAGTAACCGTCCTCGTAGTAGGGAACGCAGGCAGAAAGAGCCAGCCCCAGGAACGCAGTGAGCAGAATTCGACGATACATGGCGGCCTCCTGGACCGCAGAAGAGCCATGCCAGCGACGCTGGCCGGCGGCAGCCAAGGATGTTCTGGCTGACGAAATATCTGACCGCGAAAACCCGTTCCGGTGCGTTTTCTGTTACACCTTGATACAAGTCGCCACGAGGGATTTTGGATCCATGAAAGGCCCGTATTCAAAGGTCTCCAGCCCATCGAGGGTCGATCGGCCACGCCCCCTGCAGAGGGTTGGGCGACGGCAAATCCGCAGGCGGAATGCAGCCGGTAAATGCCCCTCTTTCACCCGCCGATCGCCAGGGACAGCGGTCATGAAAAGCCTGCCTCGGGCGCCGTATCGTTCCTGGGTAAATGACGCAGCTATTCAGCGGCGCCGACACTAGAATGCTTGCAACGGGTCACTGCCACGGAGTCGCCATGCCGCTGAGTTCCCCCCTGTATTCGCGACGCTCGTTGCTCGTCACGCTCATCGCACTGCTGGGCTGCGGTTTCCTGGCCACCTCGTTTCTCAGCTATTACGTCTCGCGCACCTCGATCCGCGACAACATCGTCAACACCGAACTGCCGCTGACCTCCGACACCGTGTATTCGGAGATCCAGAAAGACCTGGTACGGCCGATCCTGATTTCCTCGATGATGGCCCGCGATACCTTCATGCGCGACTGGGTGGTGGGCGGCGAACGCGACCCCGGGCAGATGACCCGTTACCTCAACGAGGTGATGACCCACTACGGCGCCTACACCGCCTTCTTCGTCTCCAACAGCACCCTGACCTACTACCACGCCACGGGCGTGCTGAGAAAAATCGCCCCCGATACCCCCCGCGACGTCTGGTATTTCCGCGTACGCGACATGGCCGCCCCGTACGAGATCAATGTCGATCCGGACCAGGCCAACCAGAACAACCTGACGTTTTTCATCAACTACAAAGTCTACGACTACCAGAACAACTTCATCGGCGTCGCCGGTGTCGGCCTGAGCGTGGACGCGGTGGTCAAGCTGATCGACCGCTACCAGCAGCGTTATCAGCGCAGTGTGTATTTCGTCGACACCCAGGGCCGGATCGTCCTCACCGGGGCCGAAGGCGGCCCGCAGGGCGCCCGGGTCGGCCAGCCGGTGCGCGAACTGGCCACCCTGCACGACCTGGAGGCCAGGCTGGCCGAGCCCCACAGCGGCGACTACGAATACGGCGACCGGGGCCAGCGGCACTTTCTCAACGTGCGCTTCATTCCCGAGCTGAACTGGTACCTGTTCGTCGACAAGCGCGAAGACAGCGCCCTGGGCGACATCCGCCGCTCGCTGTACCTCAACCTGCTGATCTGCCTGGTCATCACCCTGATCGTGCTGGTCCTGCTCAATCGCGTGATCGGGCGCTACCAGCGCAGGATCGAAGCCCAGGCCACCCTCGACAGCCTCACCGGCCTGCCCAACCGCCGCGGCTTCGACCTGCTGGCGGCCCAGGCCATGCACGAGGCCCTGCGTGAACCCGAGCCGCTGACCGCCCTGCTGCTGGACCTGGACCACTTCAAGCGCCTCAACGACACCCATGGCCACCTCGCCGGCGACCAGGTGCTGAGCGGGTTCGCCCGGCACCTGCAGAGCTGCCTGCGGCAGTCCGATATCGTTTGCCGTTGGGGCGGCGAAGAGTTCATCGTGCTGCTCAAGGACACCGACAGCGCCACGGCGCTGAAGATTGCCGAGAAGATCCGCCTGCTGATCGAACGACAACGCTATGCCTATGAAGACAAGACCCTGCACTTGACCGTCAGCATCGGCCTGACCACGCTGCAGGCCGACGACACCTTGCACAGCCTGCTGTCACGGGCCGACCATGCGCTGTATCGTGCCAAGCAGACCGGGCGTAACCGGACCTGCGTGGAAATGCCCCACTCCAGCCATGAATGATCCGACCATGAACAGCCCCAACCTCTGCCCCGCCTGCGGCGCCCGCAACGACTGCACCCTGGCCGACCCGCGCACCGCCGACCGGGCCTGCTGGTGCTATGGCGTGAGCATCGACCCGGCGGTGCTCCAGGCCCTGCCGCCGGAACTGCGCGATCGCTCCTGCCTGTGCCCGCGCTGCGCCCAGGTCGAGGCGCAACTGCAAGCGGCCGCCCGGCCGATCCCGTAAGATGCGCGGCCTTTGCCCGACTGCCGATAGCCATGCGCGTTGACCGCTTCCTCAGTAACCTGCCCCGTTTCAACCGTCAGCAGGTACGCCTGTTGCTGGTGCAGAAGCGCATCCGTATCGATGGCCAGGTGGTCGGCGACCCCCATGCCGAGGTCCGGGAATTCAGCCGGGTCGAGCTCGACGACGAAGTGCTGCAGGCCGGCAAGCCGCCGCGTTATTTCATGCTGCACAAACCCATGGGTTGCGTCAGCGCCACCCGCGATCCCGAACACCGCACGGTGCTCGATCTGCTGGACGAACCGGACAAGCACGAACTGCATATCGCCGGACGCCTGGACTACAACACCACCGGCCTGCTGATCCTCACCAACGACGGCAGCTGGTCGCGGCGCCTGACCCAGCCGCGGACCAAGCTGCCGAAGCGCTACTACGTCGAGACCGAACGGGACATCGGCCCGGAATACGCCGAGACCTTCGCCCGGGGGCTGTATTTCGCCTTCGAGGACCTCACCACCCTGCCCGCCGAGTTGCAGGTTCTCGGCCCGCGGTGCGCGCGGCTGAGCATCGTCGAAGGGCGTTATCACCAGGTCAAGCGCATGTTCGGCCACTTCGACAACAAGGTGCTGCGCCTGCACCGCGAACGCATGGGGCCGCTGACCCTCGATGCAAACCTGGCGCCCGGCGAGTACCGGCCGCTGAGCGATGAAGAAATCCACTGGATCTGAGCGCCGACAATTTCGGTAGCCGCTGTAAGCCATCGACGACTCCATGACCATTCAGCCGAAGTTGTAGAACAATTTACCAACGGCACTTGCGAGACAGCCGACTCCCTGCTTGAATCAGTCCGTCGGCCGAAATGTGACCGATGAGTCACGAACATACTTCTAAGAAATCTTTTGCCGTTCGAGCCTCCTGTGCTCATTCCTGCATTCCGGCAAATCGCCCGCCTATAACAACACCCGTCGACCAGCTGTCACGGATCGACATGGGCCAAAAGATTCCAGGCATATGCCTACCTGTCACAAATCTCGTGCACCCTCGGATGCGCGCATACCCGCTTGCCAGGAGTCTTATGACATGAGGCCAGAAATCGCTGTGCTGGATATACAAGGTCAGTATCGGGTTTACACGGAGTTCTATCGCGCAGATGCCGCAGAAAAGACCATCATCCTGGTCAACGGCTCGCTGGCTACCACTGCGTCATTTGCCCAGACCGTGAAAAACCTGCACCCGCAATTCAATGTGGTGCTCTACGACCAGCCTTACGCCGGTCGTTCGAAAGCCCACAACAAGCACGAGAAAATGCTCACCAAGGAGATCGAGGGGCAAATCCTGCTGGAGCTGATCGACCACTTCGCCGCCGAGCACGTGATGTCCTTTTCCTGGGGCAGCGCGCCGACACTGATCGCCCTGGCGCACCGCCCGCGGCGTATCGAAAAGGCGGTGATCAGTTCGTTCTCGCCGGTGATCAACGAGCCGATGCGCGACTACCTGGAACGCGGCGTCGGTTACCTCGGCAACCTGGACCGCCAACGGGTCGGGCACCTGGTCAACGAGACCATCGGCAAGCACCTGCCGTCGTTGTTCAAGCGCTTCAACTATCGCCACGTCAGCAGCCTGGCCGAACACGAATACGGGCAGATGCACTTCCACATCAGCCATGTGCTCAACAGCGATCGGCAGTGCTACATCAAAGCGGCGAAGAACATCGACGTACCGGTGCTGTTCATGAAC
The DNA here is from genome assembly GCF_050280705.1 of Pseudomonas sp. NPDC089530. Classification (NCBI taxonomy): domain Bacteria; kingdom Pseudomonadati; phylum Pseudomonadota; class Gammaproteobacteria; order Pseudomonadales; family Pseudomonadaceae; genus Pseudomonas; species Pseudomonas sp. NPDC089530. The sequence goes on from NZ_JBNNVU010000015.1 coordinate 33,506, forward strand.
GGTGAATGGGACGAATACACCTGCGCCAACGACGCCAAGCTGTTCGGCAACCATGTGCGGCATTCGACCTTCACCACCATCCAGGCCGCCGGGCACTTCCTCGACATGGAACACAAGGCCGCCTGCCGGGACAGCCGCAACGCGCTGCTGGGTTTTCTCAAGCCGACCCAGCATGAAAGCCGCCCGCGTTATCACTACCTGCAAGGCCTTCATGCGCTGGCTATCTGAAGTGACGTCATCGCGAGCAAACCGCTCCCTGCCACAGGAGCGCGCTAGCTCGCGACAGACAGTCGGGCGTTCTTCGCCCTGTCACCGCGTTGACGGAGTGGGCGCCTGCCTGCCCCTTCGCCGACCCGCAAATGCAGACCCGGCAAAGAAAAACTTCAAATCGGCGCGTACTTCTGGTACAAAGTCAGCCGCTCCGAGCGGGTGTCGTATAATGGCATTACTCCAGCTTCCCAAGCTGATAACGAGGGTTCGATTCCCTTCACCCGCTCCACTTCATTCAAGTCCCGCGTCAGGCCCTGCCGACGAGGGATGCAATCAAAAAACCGGTCCTCAGCGACCGGTTTTTTTGTGGGCGTTTCATTGCCCCGGGTGGACGGCAGGCGTTCCCTGGACACAAGGCCGCAACGGAAAACGGTTGCTGGCGCTCCAGGCCAGGAACCGCTCCTGCAGCATCGGCCTGGCGAGGAAATAGCCCTGGGCCTCGTCGCAGCCGAACGCATGCAGCATCTGCAGGCATCTGAAACTCTCGATGCCCTCGGCCACGGTGCGATAACCCAATTCCCGGGCCAGGCTGATGATCGACCGGGTGATCTTCTGATGCTGGGTGTTGCGTTCCAGGTCGGTGATCATCGATTTGTCGAGTTTCACCACGTTGGCCGGAATCTGATGCAGGTAGGCGAAGTTGCTGTAGCCGCTGCCGAAATCGTCGATGGCCACGTCCATGCCCAGGTCGCGGATGCGGGTCAGTTGCGCCAGCACCTTGGGGTTGGAGCGCAGCCACTCGCCTTCGGTGATTTCCACCTCGAGCCGCCGCGGATCGATGCAATGCAGCTTGCAGGCGCAGCGGATGACCTCGGCGATGTCCTGGTCTTCGAAGTCCCTGGGCGACAGATTGATCGACAGCTTGCAGCTCTCGGGCAGGTGCCAGGTGCGCAACTGGCTCAACACCGTATCGACGACCCAACGGGTCACGTGATGGATCAGGCCGTTGCGCTCCATCACCGGAATGAACTCGGCCGGCGAGATCGGCCCCAGCCACGGATGTTCCCAGCGCAGCAAGGCCTCGGCGCTGACCTGGGCGCCATCGGGCAGGGCGAAGCGCGGCTGGAACATCAGGTAGATCTGCCCCGTGCGCAAGGCATCCTTGAGGTCCGAGGCCAGGTTGAACGCCCGGCGCTGGGCGTGATCGCGCCCGGCATCGTAATGGGCCCAGAAACTGCGCCTGGCCATGGCCAGTTCCAGGGCGAACATGGCCTTGCGCAGCACATCGTCCACCGCCTGCGGATCGATCTCGAACGCCACGGTTCCGGCGCAGACTGTGGGGATCATGGGGAACCCCAGCCCCGGCGGCTGGCGGCGCAAGCGGCTGACCAACGCGTCGAGCAATTGATCGAGCCCCCGCGTCGGTGCCGGCAATAGAAAGCCGAAGCGTTTGACCGACACCTGGTAGACCCGCACATGCCGCCCCAGGTACGCCTTCAGGCGCAGCGCGAGAAAACGGATGAGCGTCTCGAAAGGCGCCAGCCCCAGGGCCAGGGTCAGTTCGTGGGCCACCTGCATGTCCAGGGCATCGATCAGCACCAGCACGCGTTTTTCGCCGGAATGATGTTCGGCCAGGTCCCGCAGGTCGATCTGGAACTGCTCGCGATTGCACAGGCCGCTGACCGGGTCGCGACGCCGCTGGCGCTGACGCTGCTCGACCTGCTCCATGACCATCGCCGCCATGTCCCGCAACTGTTGGCGCTCGACGATGCTCAGCTGCTGCTCGGACTTGTCGATGATGCACAGGCAGCCGATCGCATACCCGGACGAAGTCAGCAACGGTGCCCCGGCATAGAAACGGATACCCTGCTCGCGAGCCACCAACGGGTTGTTGCAAAAACGTGGATCGCGCGCCGCGTTGCGCACCTCCAGCACGTCGCGACCCTGCACGGTGAACGCACAGAACGACTGGTCGATCGGCGTCTGCGACGCCTCGAAGCCGACCCGCGACTTGAACCACTGACGATCGCGGTCCACCAGGGTGATCAAGGCGGTGGGCACCCTGAAGTACTCGGCCGCCATGTGGCAGATCCGGTCGAAATGCTCGCAACTGGCGGTGTCCAGCAACTCCAGGGCATGCAGGGCGGCCAGGCGCCGTTCCTCGGCAACCGCCTTATCGGGCATACACAACCTCAGGCCGGGATAACGCGATCATCACAATAAACAACCTATTCGCAGGGAGACTCGGGGGGAGGCGGCGGGCTGGATGCGATAGTGGCATTACGACATCCAGGTCCCCAGAATGACTGACGGGCAGGCGATTGCCAAACCCATCCGTCGGACGAACGGTATTGTTTACAAAAAAGCTACAACCTCAAGACCTTTGATCTAGAGCGCTCCGGGGATCTTCGGCGGAAGCTCGGGCGCCAAACCGAGCGATCGCCGCATCGATGAAGTGCCGCAACTTGGCGGTCATCTGCCGGTCGGCGCGGTACAGCAGATGCATGGCGCGACTCGGCGCTTCATAACCGGGCAGCAACGGCACCAACTCCCCCGCCGCCCGTGCTGGCTCGAGAAAGTCCGCCGGCCCCAGGACGATGCCGAAGCCGTCCACAGCCGCCGACAGCAGGGCCCGGCTCTCGTTGACCTGCAGACGGCTGCGCACCTGCACCTCATGCATCTGGCCATCGCGGTGGAACTGCCAGTGACGGTCCGCCGGCCGCGACCAGTAGGCGTACCCCAGGCATTCATGCTGTTCGAGATCGGCCGGCACCCGTGGCGTGCCCCGGGCCTCGAGATAGGCCGGAGCGGCGCAGGCGATCAGGCGATAAGGTGCCAGCGGCCGGGCGGTCAGGCTGGAGTCGGCCAGTGGCCCGATGCGAAAGGCCGCTTCGTAGCCCTCCTCCACCAGGTCGATGTAGCGATCGGTGAGGTGCAGGTCGATCTCCACCTCCGGATGCTCGCGCAAGAACGCCGTGACGAACGGCATCAGGCTGTAGGAACCGAAGGTCACCGGCGCGCTGACCCGCAGCTTGCCCCGGGGCGTGGCGTGCATGATCTGCGCCAGCGAATCGGCGGCCCGGGCTTCGCCAAGGATGTGCTTGCAGCGTTCGAGGTAGGCGCTGCCCAGCTCGGTCAGGCTCTGCCGGCGCGTGGTGCGGTTGAGCAGGCGCGCGCCCAACCGCTGCTCCAGGGCCGTCACATGCTTGGCGACCATTTGCGGCGACAGCCCCAGGCGGGTCGCCGCCCGGGCGTAGGAGCCACTTTCGGCGGCGGCGACAAAGGCCTCCATGCTGGTGAGACGATCCATCATTCAATACTCCCAGTAACAAGACCAAGTACCAGGCGCTTATTTATCGCCATTCAGTAGCGAATCATCATAGCTGCTCGACCTATTCAACGGAGCATGGACATGCGTATCGGCATTATCGGAGCAGGATTCATCGGGCGCGCCGTGGCGCAATTGGCCCTGGCGGCGGGGCATGAGGTGATGCTCAGCAACTCCCGCGGCCCACAGACCCTGAGCAGCGTGGCCAGCGGTATCCGTGGCAGCCGCATCGGCAGCGTCGAAGACGCCATAGGTTTTGCAGAACTTGTGGTGGTGGCCATTCCGCTGGCCCATTACCGCAGCCTGCCCCCGGCCCTGCTGGCCGGCAAGACGGTGCTGGACGCCAACAACTATTACCCGGACCGCGACGGCCGGATCGAGGCCCTGGACCGCTTTGAAACCACCACCAGCCAGTTGCTCGCCGAGCACCTGGAGGGCGCCAGGGTGGTGAAAGCGTTCAATGCCATCCTCGCCCAGGACCTGCTGACCGACACCCGCCCCGGTGGCGCCCCCGATCGCCGTGCCCTACCCATCGCCGGCGATGACCCCCAGGCCAAGGCGCAGGCGGTGCAACTGCTGGACGAGCTGGGGTTCGACGCGGTGGATGGCGGCAGCCTGGCGGACAGCTGGCGCTTCGAACGGGCCAAACCGGCGTATTGCTTCCCGCTGGATAAGGCAGGGTTGCGGGCTGCCCTGGCGGCGGCGGAGCGCCAGGTCGAACTGCCCGAGGGCCCGTGGCGCTCCTGAGTCCAGCAGCAGTTGCCGGGCAAGAAAAACGACCCGTACGGGTCGTTTTTCAGGGCTGGCCTGTGCTCAACCTGCCCAGCCACCCGCATGCAGGTGCCAGCCGTCGCCGCGAGGCTCCCAGTACGGGTGCACATAATGGTGACCGGGACGTAAGGTCTCCCAGTGCCCATGGATCGCCACATACTGCCGGCCATCCCAGTGCCAGTAAGCCCGGGACCAGACATAACCCGGGCGATGCATGGGCTCGACTTCGATGACCCGTACCGGCGGCGGCCGCGGCGCAACCACCTCGACGTAGGCCACCGGCGCCTCGCGCTCGACCACGCGCCGCTCATGCACCACCCGTTCCTGCACACATCCGGAGGCCACTACGACCACCGCCACCAGAGCCGTGTAACGTAACAACATGCTGCCTCCCCGGCGTAATCGCCGACCTCTGAACCGCTGATGACGCCCCCTCCAACCACCCGGCTCCTGCCAGGCGTGGGGCCTGTTTTAGCAGTTCGCGACTGTCTGTTTGCTGAACCTGAAAGCAGCAGGCACAGGACGACCGTGAAGTGGCGACCAGCGGGGAGTCACAAGCGCAAGATCAAGACCTGCGCGCGACGAAATCCGCCCGGGTCATCTCGAAGAACTTGCTCGGCAGCCCGTCGAACTCGCCATCGCGCACAAAACGAAAACCGAGCTTGCGCGCCACCCCCAGCGAGGCCTCGTTCAAGGCATGGGCATCGGCCACGATGCGTTCGACCCCGGCCCCGAGAAAGGCATGCTCGACGATGCGCCCGGCCGCCTCGGACGCAATCCCCCTGCCCCACGCCCGCCGCACCAGGCGCCAGCCCATTTCCAGCTCGGGGCCGACGCCCTCGTAGGGAATGAACGATATCCAACCGAGAAACGCCTGCGGCGCGGACTTGGCAAAGATCGCCCAATAGCCGCAGGACTCGCCGAAGTCGCGTTCCATGCGCGAACGCACGAAATCGCGGTGCCACTGACCGCCATCCCAGGAGCCAGGAAGGTAACGGGTGACCTGCGGATCGAGGTCCATGGCGATGCAGTCCTCGAAGTGTTCCAGGGTGCGTGGACGCAGCAGCAGGTTGGGGGTTTCGAAATGCAGGTTCATCAACTGGATATCCGTATTCGGTAATGATTGATACGAGCGATGAACGATAGCAACGAAGTAACTTCTGCTCGGTTATACTTTCACATCACTCGCACAGAGGGGCCTGATATGGAAAAGCTGAGTTTTCAAGCTAAAAAAGCCTACTTCGCCAAGCACCGTAAATCCAACTTCAGCGCCAGTTTGCGCCTTGAAGGTTTCTCCGCATCGATCAACGATGAGGAATGCAAACTGCCCTCCCGCCAAGCAGCGCTCAAAGCCGTTCAACAACTCAAAGCGTGAATATTGACAAGTACGGTGTTGGCCATGACCCGGATTGCTACCCGGGAACCGATGTCCTGAAAAACCTTCTGGATTTACGTGACGAGCAAGACCTCAACGAGGCTGAACGTTATCTCACCGAGAAGTGCGCAACGCAGTTCGAATTCCAGGAGCCGCCCTACAGCCTGGCAACCTTGAAAGACATCCATCACACGCTGTTTTCGCAGATCTACAGTTGGGCAGGCGAACTGAGAACCGTGAAGATAAGTAAGGGTGGCAATCAGTTCTGTATCCCGGAACGCATCGAACCGGAAGCGACCAGAGAATTCAGTCGGCTCAGGACAGCAGGCTGGTTTGAAGGTTATTCACGTGAACACCTGATCATTGCCTGCGCCGAGTCTTACGGAACGCTCAACGTCCTACATCCCTTTAGAGAAGGCAACGGGCGAACCCAGCGCATCCTTTTCGAATGGATCATTGTCAACGCCGGCTATCAAATCGATTGGTGGGCGGTTGATCAACAGGAGTGGATTGCAGCCAACATCAGCTCATTCCACGGTGATGATCACCCTCTGAGTTTGATATTCGAGCGTTGTATTGGCATGCCGATTCCAGAAGACGTCCATTCATAGCCTGAAACTGAAACGATCACTTGTTGAACGGTCACGGCACCTCTCTGTAGGCGAGCTTGTTCGCGATAACAGCGGCCTTCAACAAGAGACCGTTAATCTGGGTACACCAACGTCTGTAACGACCTTATCGCCAGCAAGCTCGCGATAAGAATCGCGACTATTGGTCCAACAACGCCTGAATATCATCGAACAGCGCCCGAGGGATGTGCACGCCGTGCTGCACGCTGCGGGCCCGGGCCTCGAAGCGTCGCTGCGACGGCAACCGGGCGCCTTGCGCGGTGATGGCGGTGAACAGTCGTTCGGCGCGCTCCAGGCCTTGCGGGTAGTCCTCCCCCAGAAACACCTTGGGGTCGAACGCCAGGATCAACTCGCCATGGCAGGGCGCGGCGCCGACGCCGGCGTCGAAGGCCATGGACTCGGCGCTGGTGAGGTCGCCGATCAGGGCGCCGGCCAGCAGTTCGATCATCGCCGCCAGGGCCGACCCCTTGTGGCCGCCGAAGGTTTGCATGGCGCCTTGCAGGGCGGCCTGGGCATCGGTGGTGGCTCGGCCTTGGGCATCGATGGCCCAATGCTCGGGGATGGCTTTGCCCTGCCGCGCATGCAGTTCGATATCGCCCCGGGCGATGGCGCTGGTGGCGAAGTCGAACACGAACGGCTGGCCCCCGGGCCGCGGCCAGGCGAAGGCCAGCGGGTTGGTGCCGAACACCGGCTTGCTGCCACCGGCCGGCGCCACCCAGCTGTGGCTGGGGTTCATGGCGATGCCCACCAGCCCCGCGGCGGCTATGGCTTCGACCTCCGGCCACAGCGCCGAGAAGTGGAAACAGCGCTTGATCGCCATGGCCGCGAGCCCCTGGCGACGGGCCTTTTCCGCCAGCAACGGAAGACCGGTCTGGAACGCCAGCAAGGAATAACCGTAGTGCGCATCCACCTCCAGCACGCCGGCGGAAACCTGGCGCAGGCTCGGCTCGGCCAGCGGGTCGACCTTGCCCTCGCGTACCGAACGCACGCAACCCAGCAGGCGGTACACCCCGTGGGAATGGCATTCGTCGCGCTGCCCCTGGGTGATGACCTCGGCAATGGCCCGGGCATGGGCGTCGGACAGGCCGTGACGGGTCAGGACCTTGAGGGACAGGGCATAGACGTCGGCGAGGGAAAGGGTGACGAGATCGGACATGGAGACTCCTGGCCCTAGGAATTTGACAGTGAGATCGCCGAAGGCCTGCAGCCTTCGGCGGCTATAGGTGGCGGCTCAGGTCGGACGCAGGCCGTTGAGGCGTTGCGGGATGCGCAGCGGGTTGTCGTTGCCCAAGGCCGGTGGCAACAACCCTGGCGGTAGGTCCTGGTAGGACACCGGACGCAGGAACCGCTGGATCGCCAGGCTGCCCACCGAGGTGGTGCGGGGGTCGGAAGTGGCCGGGAACGGACCGCCATGGACCATGGCATGGCCGACCTCGACCCCGGTGCCGAAACCGTTGACCAGCAGGCGCCCGGCCTTGCGCTCCAGCAATGGCAGCAGCTCACGGGCCTGGGGATGATCGGCGTCGCCCAGGTGCAGGGCGATGGTCAGTTGACCTTCCAGACCCTCCACCAGCGCCTTCATCTGCGCCGTATCCCGGCAACGCACGATCAACGACGCCGGGCCGAAGACCTCTTCCCGCAACTGCGGCCGGGCCATGAAGGCCTCGGCCGAGGTGGCGAACAAGGCCGCTCGGGCCTGATAGCGCTCGCCGTCATGGCCCTGCCCTAGCCTCTCCACCTCGGAATGCTGCAGCAGCCGCTCGACGCCCTGGCGGTAGCTGGCATGGATGCCCGGCGTGAGCATGGTCTGCGCGGGTGCCTCCTTGAGCGCCGCTGCCGCCGCGGCTTCGAATGCCCGCAGCGGTGGGCTGTCGACCGCCAGGACCAGCCCGGGGTTGGTACAGAACTGGCCGGCGCCCAGGGTCAGGGAGCCGACAAAGGCCCTGGCGATATCGGCGCCGCGCTCGGCCAGCCCATGGGCCAACAGCAGCACGGGGTTGATCGAACTCATTTCGGCATAGACCGGGATCGGTTCCTCACGGGCCGCGGCGATCTTCATCAGCGCCACGCCGCCAGTGCGCGAACCGGTAAAACCCACCGCCTTGATCCGCCGATCCGCCACCAGCCCCTGGCCGATGCTGCGGCCAGAGTCGAACAGCAGCGAAAACACCCCTTCCGGCAAAGCGTGGCTGTGCACTGCCTGCTGGATCGCCTGCCCCACCAGCTCCGAAGTGCCGAGGTGCGCCGAATGCGCCTTGACCACCACTGGGCAACCGGCGGCCAGGGCCGAGGCGGTGTCGCCGCCGGCCACGGAAAACGCCAGGGGAAAGTTCGAGGCGCCGAACACCGCCACCGGGCCGATGGCGATCTGGCGCAAACGCAGGTCCACCTTGGGCAGGGGCTGGCGCTCGGGCTGGGCCGGCTCGATACGCGCCTCCAGGAAGCTGCCGTCGCGCACCACCGCGGCGAACAGGCGCAACTGGCCAACGGTGCGCCCGCGCTCGCCTTCCAGGCGGGCCCGGGGCAGGCCGGTCTCGGCCATGCAGCGCTCGATCAGCTCGTCGCCCAGGGCGAGGATGTTGCCGGCGATGCTCTCCAGAAACGCCGCCCGTTGCTCCAGGCTGGTTTCCCGATAGCGGTCGAACGCGGCATCGGCCAGGGCGCAGGCGCACTCCAGGTCTTGCGGCCCGGCACCGCCGAAGCTCGGTGCCAGGACCTCGCCGGTGGCGGCGGCCAGGGCCTGCACTGCGCCGTGGGCGCCACGCACGGGGGTTTGGCCGATCAGCAATTGTCCGGTTACAGGCATAGGGTTATCTCCCTGAATAAATGGCGTGATCTGAGTGGATGAGCTGAACAGCAGTCATTCGTCTGCCCCTTCGAGCACCAGTTTGCTGCTCGGCACGCCGGTATTGGCGCCCCAGTAATAGATGCCCAGGGCCATGAGGGTGACGGCCAGGGTGTCGTAGGGGTGAGTGAGGCTGCCACTGCCGCCGAAGCTGCCCTGCCAGGAAATGACCATGGTCAGGGCGTAAAAGGCGATCAGCCACAGGGACGAGCGCACCTGCTCCCCCAGGCTCAGGTGGTCGGTCGGCACCAGGCGCTTGCACCCCAGGTAGATGAAGAACATCAGGATCTGCAGGCCCAGCAGCCAGGACACCGTGCTCCAGCCGGACCAGTAGACGATCAGCGCGGCGATGACGAAGGACACCGGCCCCAGCACGCCGAAGCCGCTGACCCGGAACGGCCGCGGCAGGTCCGGCGCGCTCTTGCGCAGCGCCGCCACGCTGATCGGGGCAATCGCGTAGCTCAGCACCAGGGCCGCGGACACCACATTGATCAGCGCTTCCCAGGACGGGAACGGCAAGGTCCAGAACACCGACAGGCCGAAGGTCAGCCACAGCGCCGGGCGCGGGATGCCGGACTGCTCGTCGATGCGGGTGAAGATCTTGAAGAAGGTCCCGGTTTTCGCCCAGCCGTACACCACCCGCGGCGTGGCATTCATATAGATGTTGCCGCAACCGCTGGGGGAAATGACCGCGTCCGCCACCACCAGGTAGGCCAGCCAGCCGACGCCCAGGGTCAGGGCGATGTCGCGGTATGGCAGGGAGAATTCCTTGCTGATGCTGCTCCAGCCGTTGGCCAGCATCTCAGTGGGGATGCTGCCGAGGAACGCCAGTTGCAGCAGGCCGTAGATCAGGGTCGACAGCAGCACCGAGAGAATCAGCGCGATGGGAATGGTGCGCTGCGGATTGCGCACTTCGCTGGCCACGGAAATGATCGGGGTCAGGCCCAGGTAGGCGAAGATGATGCCGCCGGCGGACACCGCCATTTCGATGCCGGACAAGCCGAAGGGCGCAAAACCCTGGACATGGAAGTTGTCCGGTTTGAAGAAGCTGAACAGCACGCCGATGACCAACAGCGGCACCACGAACTTGAACAGGCTGATGAGGTTGTTGGACTTGGCGAAGGTCTTGACGCTGGAGTAGTTGAGCCAGAAGAACAGGCACAACAAGGCGAACTGCACCAGCCAGCCGAGCAGGGTCGGGTTGCTGGAGCCGGCGTGAGTCAGCCCCGGAAACCACGCCGCCGCGTATTGCCGCGCCGCCACCACCTCGATGGCCACCAGGCTGGAAAACGCGATCAGGGTAATGAAGCCCATCAGGTAGCCCAAGAGCGGCCCGTGGGAGAACACCGGATAACGCACCACCCCGCCCGCTCGTGGCAGTGCCGCGCCCAGTTCGCAGTAGACGATGCCCAGCAGCAGGACGGCGAAACCGCCGAGCAGCCAGGAGAAGATCCCCGCCGGCCCGGCGATGGCCGAGACATGGCTGGCGGCGAACAACCAGCCGGAGCCGAAGATCGCCCCCAGGCCAATGAAAGTGAGGTCAACCAGAGAAAGCTGTTTCTTGAATTTGCCTTGGCCTGACATAGGCGCGCCTTCTTATTGAGTTATTGGAATAGGCAGAGCGAATCTCGCCCCGGCCGCCTGCGCACAGGCGGCCGACGCGGGGAAACACAGTGATTGTTCTTCGCAAGGCGCCGGGCGCGCCCAGGGCAAGGGAACGCCCGGCGACGTGGCTTACAGACCGACGTCCGGCAATGCCGGGCGCTCGGCCAGGGCCTTGGCGACTATCGCCTTGACCTCGGCCAGGGTTTCGCCCTGCAAGGCCAGGCGTGGCGGACGGGTGATCGAGGAACCGCGGCCGACCAGTTCCTCGCAGAGCTTGATGCACTGCACCAGGTCCGGACGCGCGTCCAGGTGCAGCAGCGGCATGAACCAGCGGTACAGGGCCAGGGCTTCTTCGAAGCGTTTTTCCCTGGCCAGGCGGAACAGGGTCTCGCCCTCTTTCGGGAAGGCGTTGGACATGCCGGAGACCCAGCCTTCGGCGCCGACGGCGATGCTTTCCACCACCACGTCGTCCAGGCCGGCGAACAGCACGAAGCGGTCGCCCACGGCATTGCGCAGGTCGATAAAGCGCCGGGTATCGCCGGAAGAGTCCTTGAAGCAGACGATGTTTTCGCAGTCCTGCAGGGCGATCAGCACGTCCGGAGTGACGTCGTTCTTGTAGATCGGCGGGTTGTTGTAAACCATCACCGGCAGGTCGGTGCCGGTGGCGATGGCGCGAAAGTGCGCGGCGGTTTCATGGGACTTGGCCGAATACACCAGGGCCGGCATCACCATCACCCCGTCGACGCCGACCTTGGCCGCTTCGCGCACGGTGTTACGGGCGAACTCGGTGGTGAACTCGGCGATCCCGGCGATCACCGGCACGCGACCACCGGCGGCGTCCTTGGCGACCTCGATCACCGAGAGTTTTTCCGCGGTGCTCAACGAGGTGTTTTCGCCCACGGTGCCGCACACCACCAGGCCCGACACCCCGTCGGCCACCAGGTTGCGCATGACGGTGTGGGTGGCGTCCAGGTCCAGGGAAAAGTCAGGTTTGAACTGGGTGCTGACGGCAGGGAATACCCCGCTCCAGTGGATGGCTTTACGGCTCATGGTGTTGTCCTTGTTAGTGAGTCGGTCGGGGCCGACAGGCGTTGAAAACGAAAAACAGATTCCGCCTTTCGCCGCCTCGCAGCTTGAGGTTTTTCCTCCCCGAGCAAGACGAAATCGGCATATTTGCCCAATCGCCCCGGACCGTCCCCGCGCTGTTCCCTGCGCCGACACCCCCACCGCACACCCGTAGCCGCTGCCGAGGCACGAGGCTGCGATCGGGCGCGAAGCGGCCGCCAGCCCTGTGTCCTCGGTATCCCTGACAGACCGAATTGCCAGGTTTACGACTGCTGCGCAGCCGATCGCAGCCTCGTGCCTCGGCAGCGGCTACAGGGTTGGCGGGAAGCCACGCTGTGCCGATTTCGTCATCCGCCGCAGAGAAAACCGACAAGCGATCCGGCCCTTTCCCGGGTGAATCTGTAGGCCCTTTCCGTCAGGTGCTGCCATGAAAAAAATAAACGTCATCGATTCACATACGGGGGGCGAGCCGACTCGCCTGGTGGTCGACGGCTTTCCCGATCTGGGCAGCGGTTCGATGGCTGAACGGCTGGCCGTCCTGCAACAACACCATGACCACTGGCGCACCGCCTGCGTGCTGGAACCACGGGGCAGCGACGTGCTGGTGGGAGCCTTGCTCTGCGAGCCCCAGGCGGCGGATGCCTGCGCCGGGGTGATCTTCTTCAACAACAGCGGTTACCTGGGCATGTGCGGCCACGGCACCATCGGCCTGGTGCGCTCGCTCTATCACCTGGGCCGCATCGCCCCCGGCGTGCACCGCATCGAAACCCCGGTGGGTACCGTCAGCGCCACCCTGCACGACGACCTCTCGGTCAGCGTGCGCAACGTGCCGGCCTACCGTTATCGCAGCGGCGTCGAACTGCAACTGCCCGGCCATGGCCAGGTGCGCGGCGATATCGCCTGGGGCGGCAACTGGTTCTTTCTGATCAGCGCGCATGGCCAGCGCATCGCCCTGGACAACGTCGAGGCCCTGACCCACTACACCTGGGCCGTGCGCGAAGCCCTGGAGGCCGCCGGCATCCGTGGCGCCGACGGCGGGGTGATCGACCATATCGAGCTGTTCGCCGACGACGAGCGCGCCGACAGCCGCAACTTCGTGCTGTGCCCCGGCAAGGCCTACGACCGTTCACCCTGCGGCACCGGCACCAGCGCCAAGCTGGCCTGCCTGGCCGCCGACGGCAAACTGGCCCCCGGCGCGACCTGGCGCCAGGCCAGCGTGATCGGCAGCCAGTTCAGCGCCAGCTACGAGCAGGTGGACGAACAGATAGTCCCGACCATTCGCGGCAGCGCCCATATCAGCGCCGAAGCCACCTTGCTGATCGAAGACAGCGACCCCTTCGCCTGGGGCATCGTCTCGTGAGCGAGCCGGCCGAAGCCGATGTCCTGGTGATTGGTGGCGGCATAGTCGGTGCCGCCTGTGCCCACGAAATGGCCCGCCGCGGGCTGCGGGTGCGGGTGCTCGACAACGCCAGCGGCGGCGCCACCGGCGCAGGCATGGGGCACCTGGTGGCGATGGACGACAACAGCGCCGAACTGGCGCTGAGTCACTACTCCATCAACCTGTGGAACTCGTTGCGCGCCCGCCTGCCGGCCGCCTGCGCCTACCGCAATTGCGGCACCCTGTGGCTGGCCGCGAACGCCGTGGAAATGGACCTGGCCCGGGCCAAACAGGCCACCCTGGCCCGACAGGGCGTGGCCGGCGAGCTGCTCGACAGCGCCACCCTGGCGGCACTCGAACCCATGTTGCGCAGCGGTCTTGGCGGGGCCTTGAAGATCCCCGGCGACGGCATCCTCTACGCCCCGGCCACCGCCCACTGGCTGCTGCACGAGACGCCGGGGATCCGTTGCGAGCGCGCCACCGTCAGGGCCGTCGCCGCCCAGCGTGTGGAACTGGAGGACGGCCGGGTATTGCGGGCCGAGTACGTGGTACTGGCCAATGGTCTGGCGGCGCGCGAGCTGCTGCCGGAGTTGCCGTTGCGAGCGAAGAAGGGCCACCTGCTGATTACCGATCGTTACCCGCGACAGGTGTCCCACCAGCTGGTGGAACTCGGCTACGCCGCCAGCGCCCACGCCAGCAACGGCACCTCGGTGGCGTTCAATGTGCAGCCGCGGCCGACCGGGCAATTGCTGATCGGCTCGTCCCGGCAGTTCGACAGCCTCGACCCGGCCATCGAGCTCGAGGTGCTGACACCGATGTTGCAACGGGCCGTGAGCTATCTGCCGGCGCTGGCGCAGTTGAACGGCATCCGCGCCTGGACCGGCTTTCGCGCCGCCACCCCGGACGGCCTGCCGATCCTCGGCCAACATCCCCAGGAAAAAGGCCTGTGGCTGGCGGTCGGCCATGAAGGCCTGGGCGTCACCACCGCCCCCGGCAGCGGCCGCCTGCTGACCAGCCTGATGCTCGGCGAACGCCCGGACATCGACGCCCATCCTTACCGGCCCGAACGCTTTCCCAAGCTGAATGTCCCTCTGACTGGAACCGCCCCATGATCATCTACCTGGACCATCAGGCACTGAGCGTAGGCGCTGGCCTGAGCGTGGCCGCCGCCCTCGCCGCCAGCGGCGACGAGCGCACCCGAACCTCCTGCACTGGCCAGCCCAGGGCGCCCTTCTGTGGCATGGGCATCTGCCAGGAATGCCGCATGACCATCGACGGCCGGCGGCAACTGGCCTGCCAGACCCTGTGCCGCGAAGGCATGCACGTGGAGCGCACGCCATGAGCCCACAGCACCTGAACTGCGACATCCTGATCGTCGGCAGTGGCCCGGCAGGCCTGGCGGCGGCCAGGGCGGCGAGCCGCAGCGAACAGTCCATCGTCCTGCTCGATGACAACCCGCGCCCCGGCGGCCAGATCTGGCGCCAGGGGCCCGGCGCCACACCCAGCGCTATCGTGCGCGAAGCCTTGCAGGTGCTGGAGCATCCCCGGCTGCGCTACCTGCCGGGCACCCGGGTGGTGGCCGGCGCCGGGGCCAATACCCTGCTGCTGGAAAATACCGAACAGGCGCTGCTCGTCCGCTACCGGAGCCTGATCCTCTGTTGCGGCGCCCGCGAACTGTTGCTGCCCTTCCCCGGCTGGACCTTGCCCGGGGTGACGGGCGCGGGGGCCTTGCAGGCCCTGCTGAAAAACGGCCTGCCGGTGGCGGGCGAGCGGGTGGTCATCGCCGGCAGCGGGCCGCTGCTCCTGGCCAGCGCCGCCAGCGCCCGCCAGGCCGGCGCCCGGGTCGAGGCGGTGGTGGAACAGGCGCCCATCAGCGCCCTGGCGCCCTTCGCCGCCGGGCTCTGGCGCTGGCCGGCCAAGCTCGGCCAGGCCGCCGGGCTGGCGACCCTGGCCTATCGCTGCAACGCCCATGTGCTCGAAGCCCTGGGCGAACAGCGCCTGGAAGCGGTGCGCATCCAGCAGGGCCAACAGATTCGGGAAATCCCTTGCGAGCGCCTCGCCTGCGGTTTCGGCCTGGTGCCCAACACCGCCCTGGCCAGCCATCTGGGTTGTCAGTTGCAGGGCAATGCCATCGCGGTGGACCGCTACCAGGGCACCAGCCTCGCCCAGGTCTACGCGGCGGGCGAATGCACCGGGGTCGGCGGTAGCGAACTGGCGAGGATCGAAGGCGAGATCGCCGGGCTGGTCGCCAGCGGACAGACTCGACAGGCCGTCGCCCTGACTCATCGCCGGGCCCATTGGCAGGCCTTCGCCGACCGGGTACGTGAAACCTTCGCCCTCAAACCGCAGCTTCTGCGCCTGGCGCGACCTGATACGCTGCTGTGCCGCTGCGAGGATGTGCCCTACGCTGCGGTGGCGGGCAAGGCGGACTGGAACCAAGCCAAGCTGCACAGCCGCTGCGGCATGGGCGCCTGCCAGGGGCGGGTCTGCGCCACCGCGGCCCAGGCCCTGTTCGGCTGGAACCCGCCGACACCCAGGCCGCCCCTGGTGCCGGCGCGGATCGAAACCTTGCTGATGGAGTTACCGACGCCCAGCATGAAATGAGCCCCAGGCCGGGCAACGCTCCGGCAGCGTCAAGGATCGACGAATAGACCCACAGTCGCGGGGCGCGCCCTGCCCCCTGAAAAGAGCAGCCCTCGATGATCGACACCGCTCAGCTGCACCACCTGCCCGACGCCATCGCCAGCCATCGGCCCGAGGACATCCACGCCCTCCTGGACAGCATGGCCCTGGTACTCCCACTGCTCGACACCCTGCCCAACGCGGTGTTTTTCATCAAGGACCTGCAGGCCCGCTACCTCAGCGCCAACCTGACCCTGGCCCAGCGCTGCGGCTTCAAGAACGTCGCGCCGCTGTTGGGCAAGACCTCGGCCGAGGTGTTTCCCGCGGTGCTCGGCCCGGTCTACACCGAGCAGGACCAGCGCGTGCTGCGCCAGGGCATCACCATCAAGGGCCAGCTGGAACTGCACCTGTACGGCAGCCGCGAGCCCGGCTGGTGCCTGACCCACAAACTGCCGCTGCACGGGCGCGACGGGCGGATCATCGGCATGGCCGGCATCTCCCTCGACCTGCAGGCCGCCCGCGATGCCCACCCGGCCTACGAACGCCTGGCCGCGGTGGACCGGCATATCCGCGAGCACTACAACGAAGCCATTCGCCTGGACGACCTGACCCATATCGCCGACTTGTCCATCGCCCAGCTGGAACGCTACTGCAAGCGCATCTTCCACCTCACCCCGCGCCAGATGATCCACAAGGTGCGCCTGGAACATGCCTCGCGCCTGCTGCAGGGCGAGCTGCCGATCACCGATGTCGCCCTGCAGTGCGGCTACACCGACCACAGTGCCTTCAGCCGCCAGTTCAAGGCCCTGACCGGCGTCAGCCCGCGGCAGTTCCGGCAGAATGCCGCGCATTGAGCGAGGTGTTTGCCCACCTCTGCTCACTCGCGGTAGAAGGTCGTGTACTCGAACAACGTGCCGAAACCCGCCTTGCGGTAGATCGACAGCCCCTCCTGGGAGGCCTCCAGCACACATAGGCTCATCCCCTGGTTTTTCGCATACGCCAGTGCCTGTCGAATCAATGCGCTGGCGTAGCCCCGGCCCTGGTACTCGGGTCGGGTGCCGATGTCATCCAGACGCGCCACCGCCTGCCCCAACGACAGGGTCAGCGAACTGACGGGCAGCGACTGCTCATACAGGGTGAAATGCACCAGCGGCTGGCCGTTCTGCAGCGCCACTCGGTGCCGGGCCAGGTATTGCCCCGCTCCCGCATCGCCCGACTCGAAAGCACTTTCCACCGGTCCGGCCCAATCCTCGAGTTGCTCATCGGTACGGCGAATGTCGAAGCGCGCAGCCCTATCCGGTGGCAGTTCATGGACGCTCAGATCGACCCACATCGACGTGGTTCTATCGCCTTCCAACCAATGCTGCTCCAGCAGCAGGCCACGGACCTGCGCCACCAGCTCATCGTGCACGACCACGCAAAAAGGCAGCCCCGCGCGCTCGAGAAACCCGATGCCTGCAAGCAGCCCCGACGCCAGATCCGGCCCCGGTCGCTTGACGAACAGCAGGTTCAGGCTGCTGGCGACGACCCCCGTGCAGTACGCCGCAAGGCTGTCATCAAAATGCCAGTTCTGTTGTGAAATGGCCGAGAAAAAAAGGTCTTCTGCCTGATGATAGAGAGCGACCGCACGGGACTGGGTAACGCTGGACATTGTGTTCACTCCTGAGCCTGCTCGCGCTCCCTGTGTCGCGCTCCTCAAGCCACGGTAAACCCGAGTACCAGGGCCCTCCAGAAAAACTCTGTTTTCGAGTGTGAAGGTGTGTGTTCGTCGATAAAGCAGTCTGATCCGCTGGCGCCAAACCAGCCTGTCGCAGAGCTTCGAAACCGCGGCGGTGTTCTAGCCAGGGCACACAAGGCCCCCGGGTGAATTTCGCCAACGCCCGGGCCCACGTTGAATTATGATGCGCGCCCTTGCGGCTCGCGCCCCAGCGCCGGTTCACCGCTCCCCCTCGTTCGCAGTCCACAACCAGGAGCCCCACATGCTTCACCTCAGGAGCCTCACCCGGACGCTGCATCGGCAGCGGATCGATGGCATCACCTTCCATTTCGATCCCTCCCATCGACAGGAACTGGCCCCGCTGATCCGCCGTTTTTTTGTATCGCCCGAGCACTATCCGACGCTGGATATCCCGGAAGACACCCGGGGCGTGTTCCTGCTCGAAGGCGAACGCCAATGGGTGCTCAAGCACAACCGCCTGACCCACTGGAAAAAGCAGCTGCAGAACTTCCTCGGGCTCAAGCGCAGCTTCGGCCTGCACGACCTGACCAATGAATTCATCAACCTGTCGGTGGTGTCGGCCAAATCCGCCCTCTCGCCCCAGGTCTCGGCATTCGGCTACAAGGGGCGCTTTCCGTTCCTGCGCGACGAGTACTTGCTGGTGGGTTTCTGGCCGGACCATCGCAGCGTCGACGACCAGTTGCTCGCCCATCCCGAGCAGGCGCAAACGCTGTTGCCGCAAATCTTTCGCCTGTTCGGCCAGATGCTCGACGACGACTTCGTGCACATGGACCCACACCCTAAGAACATTCTGCTGGCCGCCGATGGCCGGCTGCGCCTGATCGACTTCGAGTGCTGCGCCCACTCGGTACTCGACCGCGACTTCAGCCTGGGTTTCCTGCTGGGTTACTTCTACCGTTTCTGGTTCCAGCGGTTCATCTCGCAGCAGGACTACGACCGGCTCTGCGAGACCTACCTGAACGCGGAGCACCCGAACCTGGATCGCAGGGTATTCCAGCCGGTGTACCAGCGCTTTCGCGACGAAAAAGTCTCACGCACCACGCGCTACAGCATCCTCACCTGCCCACGGGCACAAGCGGCATTCCTGCGGGAAATCGGCGGCTGAGGCCAATCCGTCAAACGGCTCTTGAAGGGCGCTTTCTTATCGCCAATCGGCCGGTACTTATGCCAAAAAATGACCGCCTGTCGCGAGCAAGGCTGTCCTTTTTGACAGTTCCTGGGGGCGATCTATAGTCCAGGCGCGGCCTGTTGGAAGGAACCCGGGCCGTCAGACAGTAGGCAGGGAGCCAGGCCAGCTCGTATCCGTGACAGACGGGTTCCGCAAGGAAGTGCGCACATGCAACGGCCGCAAGGCATTCACGTTGTTGTCTCTGGCAGACGCCGGACACTTACTCTGAAAAGGAGCTTCACCATGTCTCGAGTCACGGATATTCTCGTTTCGATCGACACTGAAACCATCCTGAAAAACTACCCGAACATCAGCAAGAACCCGGCTGCGCCGACGCTGATCGACGTCAACCATGTCTATATGGTGACCAACCAGAACAACGTCGTCAGCGGCCAGGCCGGTGGTGAGCTCAACCTCAAGGCCCAGGTCGGCGACCTGATCCGCTGGCGCGAAACCAGCCTGTCGCAGAGTTTCGAAACCGCGGTGGTGTTCTACAAGTTCATCGGTGGCCAGGGCAACGACCTGATTTCCACCCCGACTCCACGCAAGGCCACCGCCTGCGTGGCCGTCCCCAACACCAGCAACCCGTCGGTGCCAAGCTGTCAGAAAGTGGACAACTACTACTGGTCGTCCGAAACCCTGGCCTGCGGCAGTGTCACCTACCACTTCAACTTCCTGATCGTGGACCGTAACTGCCAGATCGTCGGTTGCTGCTCGTGGGATCCGTTCATCACCATTCGCAACTGATGCAAGCGGCCCCTTGGCGACAAGGGGCCAACCCGCCCTGCGAGCGCCCCGGCTGAAACAGGATGTCTCACCCAAGCTGGAGCCGTTGCTGCTCGCCAACATCATGAAAGGAAAGCGTGATGTCCACCGACTCTTCAGTTCCAGCAACAGTGCTGGCCCATCTGTTACTCATCGTCGACGCCGAGACGCTACTCTCGCGCTACCCGCAACCGAGCCAGACACCGGACGATCCGACCACCATCGATCAGGGCTTCATTTTCGCCCTCGGTGGCGCCCACCTGCCAGACGCCAGCAGCACCAACGGCACATTGCGCATCGTCGCCAGCATCGGCCAGGCCTTCCAGATTCGTGGCCGCACCATCGCCCTGCGCGCCGAGCACAGCGTCGTGATCTACAAGATCGCCATTGGCACCGCCGGAGTACTGTCGCCGCCCGAGTTGCTGGTCAAGCCAGGCCAGTGCGTCCCGGCCCTCGATCCGGAGAATCCCAGCCAGCCGGTCACCCACCAGGCCGACGATCACTTCTGGCGCGTTACCCACCTCAAACCCGGCGTCGAAACCTGCACCATCAGCTTCATGCTGGTCAACACCGAGTGTCAGGTGCTGGGGTACTTCCAGCGGGAGATCAAGGTGACGCTGACGGAATGAGTCAGACATAAAGAAACCGGCGTAAAACACCGGTTTTTTTAACTCATACCAAATGCAGATGTTTAGTCGTAATACCCGACGGTCTTTTTCAGCTGCTCGGAGTACTCGTAGATTTCATCAACTGAGCTGATCGGATGACGGGTCTCGTTCTTGTCCTCGTCAAAAATCCCGATGTACTTTTGTGAGCGGTTGAAGTGCAACCGGCAGATCGGTTTTCGGTTGTTATCGTCAAGCAAGATACCGAAGTAACTCTGAGTGTCTCTTTGAACGATACGTTTGGCATCGACCACCGAGCGAACCACTGCCCGCACGATGTGATACCCCTCAAGCTCCTCCAACGTCGTCAACACCTTATCGCCCGCAACATCTGCCTCAGCATTATCCGGGCTACCCACACCAGAGGTAGAGGCAGTGGAAAGGGATGGCTGAAGGGTTCCACTCATGGCCGATTTGAGACGGTCATTGATCTGGTCATTGAGAAATTGCCCCACCGCTTTTCGAGTCAACTCGTAAAACTGCTCACGGACTTTTTGCGTAATCACCCCCTCATAGACCCTCGAGGCAAATACTTTGACGAAGTCATCGTCAGGCTCGCTGACCTGAGAGGCGATCACCTTTTTGATCTGGCTAACGTATTTCAATTCGCCTGCCGCGCTGATAATCGACTCGACATCAAAGGACGACTTGGTCAGCTTGGTCAGCTCCGGCACTGAATACTCGTCGATATCAAGCAGATCCAGCTCAAGGAAGGGTTTCTCATCCATTTTGTTGGGGGCGTCCAGGTCGGTGAAAAACTTGTAAACCTGCCCATTGGTGAGAATTGAAATTCGTGCGCTGGTGACATGAAAGTAGCGAAACAATTGAGATGCATGATTGATATGTAACGGCTCGCCGATCTTCTTACACTCGATAAGGATCTGAACCTCCCCCTCCTTCATGATTGCGTAATCGATCTTCTCTCCCTTCTTAGTGCCTACATCGCAGACAAACTCCGGCATCACCTCAGTCGGATCGAATACGTCATAGCCCAACACCGTGCTGATAAAGGGCATGACAAAAGCATTCTTTGTAGCTTCCTCCGTCTGAATCGCGGCGCCCTGCAAACGTACCTTGGCAGCAAGACTGGTTAGCTTTTCGAAAAATTCCATGAGTGACCTCTTACCTGTTTCGATCCGTGTTTTAGCGTGATATCAAACTGACCACCATTTGATACTAGACACAAACCGCCACAAGGAAAGACAACCCCACTTTAGAGAGAACACCGAGACAAAATCGTTATTGGCCAACCAGACGTGGCGACGCCCCCAAAAAGAATTTTCCCCGCAATTACTGCCATCCGAATTTCAGGTGCCGCCGCACAGGGCAACAACCATCGCTGGAGCCGAGAGGCGCCAGTGACAGAACCACCCTCAACCATCCAACCGATCCAGGGCCCGACCGGCCTTGAGTGCCCTGGCCATTTGCAGGTGATTCTGCAGTTTCGGCAGGGTCTCTTCGGCGAAGGCCTTGAGCTCGGGCACGTCGCTGGTGGCGGCCTGCTGCTGGATCTGTTCGATGGCCTCTTCGGTGGCCTTGACCTGGCTCTCGGCATAGGCGGCATCGAAGGCTTCGCCTTCCGGCACCTCGGGGATCAGGGCCTTGGAGCGGCTGACCACTTCTTCCCGGGACGCCACGGGCAGGTGGAGTTTGCTGGCGATTTTCGCCAGGTGCTGGTTGGCGGTGGTGCGATCGTTGATGACCAGGACGGTGTAGTCCTTGACGGCCGTGGAGGAGGTCTTCTGGTGGGCCAGGCGACTGGCCTCGATCTCGGCCATGCCCTGGGCCGAGGCCTCATCGATAAACTCCGCGGGGGTCTGGGCAAGCGCGGCGGTGGCGCTCAGGCCCAGCAGCAGCCCGAGGCAGGTGCGGGACAAATGGGTGGCCATGAAGCTCATGGTAGCGGCCTCCTGTGTTGAGGTAACGGCGCGGGCGCCTGCACAGCATGAGAGTTTTCAGGCCAGGGAAGGTTTGAAAAAGTTGCCGGGGCCACGACGAACGGTGCCAGACAAGCTGCCGACTTCGTCAGGCGCGGGACGGGCTTCTCTGGGCGCGCTTGGCGGCGTACATCGCCTCGTCGGCGTGTTTGAACAACTGAATTTCGTCATGGCCATGTTCGGGGAACAGGCCGATGCCGATGCTCGGCAGAATGCTCAGTTGATGGCCGTCCAGACGCAATGGCTGGTTGAGTTGCTGGCGGATCTTGCCGACCACGACGGCGGCGTCTTCGGCGTGCTGGATGCTGCCGAGCAGCACCACGAATTCATCGCCGCCGATTCGCGCCACGGTATCGCTCTCGCGCACGCAGGCCTTGAGCCGGTTGGCCACGGCCTGCAACAGCATGTCGCCCACGGCATGGCCGAAGGTGTCGTTGACTTGCTTGAACTGGTCCAGGTCGACATAGAGCAAGGCCATGCGCCCAGACTCGCGACGAGCGCGGGCCAGGGCGCTGCGCAGGCGTTCGCGCAGCAATTCGCGATTGGGCAGTTGGGTCAGCTGGTCGTACTGGGCCATGTACTGCAGGCGTGCATGCAACTGCTTGCGCTCGATGGCGGTGGCGAGCTGGGCGCAGACGTATTGCAACAGTTCCTTGTCCTGTTCGGTGTAACGCTCGCCCCCCAGCGCGCTCTTGACGATCAGCGCGCCGATGGTGCCCTTCTGCGAATTCAAGGGTACGCCGAGCCAGCATGGAGAATGCGGCTCGGCGATCAGCTCTGGCAGCGGCCCGGGATGGTCGGGGGTCAGCAGCAACGGCTGGCCGCTGCGGATCACCTCGGCGCACAGGCTGCCGATCAGCGTGCCCGGCTGCTCCGGACAACGCTCGTGGTCGTCGATATGGTAGGGAAAACTCAGGGCCTGGCATTGCTCGTCGTACAGCGCCACCGAGAAGTTCAGCGCCGGCAGCCACTCACCGATGATCTGGTGCACCCGCCGGAACAGCGCCAGCAGGTCTTCGGCGGCATGGGCCGCTTCGGAGATTGCATACAGCGCCGCCTGCCGCGACTCGGCCTGCTTGCGTTCAGTGATATCCCGGGCCACGGCGATACGCAGCTGATCGACTTCCGACCAGCGCGCCGACCAGAGGATATGGGCCACCTGCCCGTCCTTGCGCAGGTAACGGTTCTCGAAGTTGGGCATGGGCTCGCCGGCCATGATCCGATTGGCGGCCTGCAGGGTGCGCGCGCGATCCGCAGGATGCACCAGCTCGATCATGCGCCGGCCCACCAGTTCGTCCGGCGTGTAACCGAAAATACGCTCGCAGGCGGCGCTGACGAAAACGAAGCGGCCTTCGACATCCACCGCGCAGACGGCGTCCAGCAGAAGGTCGATGAAACTGGCCAGGGGCTCGGAGTTCTTGGTTGCCATCAGGGGCGACACTGCCTGTGAAAATGAAGCGCCGAGTATCAATCCCTGGGTTCTGGCAGCGGCGCGGGGCCGCTGCGGGTCCTTGACTGTCGCAACCGTGCAGACAGCCTTTACGCCTTGTTCGTCAGTAGCCCCGGAACGGCATGCAGCAGGGCGTTGATGGCAAACCCGATGAACATCACGCCGCAGATCCGGGTGATCGTCAGTTCATGCCGCTGATACAGGGTCCGCACCTGCCGCGCACCGACGATGCCAATGAGAATAGCGTATGCGCCGACGCCGCCGAGGAAACTGAGGAAGATCAGCCCCGGCAACATCGACCAGTCGAGCAGTTCGGCGCGGCTGGACAACAGCGCGGTAAAGGTCGCCACCGCCACCGGGTACGCCTTGGGGTTGGTCAGGCCGAACAGGATGCCGTGCCAGAACGGCTGGCGCGCCGGCCCCTGGGGCGCCTGTTCGCCGCTGCGGCGGCTGCGGATCGCCCGCAGGCCGAGCCAGAACAGGTAGAGGCCGCTGAGCACACCCAGCACATCGAAGGCCCCGCTGCCGATTTCCCGGGCGCCGACGATGGCGATCAGCGCGGTGCTGCACCACACCACGTCGCCCAGCAAGTGGCCACAGAGAAAGCCGGCCCCGGCCCGCCGCCCACGCGCGGCGCCGATGCCGAATACCGCCAGCACGCCGGGCCCGGGGGTGATGCCGTAGATAAAGCCCGAGGCGAGAACGGCCAGTAACAGCGAAGAAGTCATGCCACACTCCGAAGCGCCGCGGGTGGCGCACTTTTTATCGCAGGGATTCTGCCGACTTGTGCGCCCGCGCACCACCCCATCCTGGTCGTCACAACGACAGCCAGCCGTCTTGCAACGCCCTGGGAACGGTCATTCGTCGGTGAAAATCGTCATGCCGGCGTAGGGCTGCTGCCGACAGGCGCGCAAGCGTGACGCCAGATCGCCGACATGGGCCTCCAGTTGGTGCCCGTCGGGGTCGAGAAAATAGAACGAGGCGCCCTCGCTGCGGTTGTCGCGCCACTCTGGCACGCCGGCGGCGCGCAGGCGCTGGACAAACACCACGAAATGCCCGGCCTCGATGCTGAAGGCGTAATGGGTGTAGTCCGGCACTTCCGCCGGCCGCCGCGCCGGGTCCAGCGACAGGCACAGCCACAGGCCCGGCAACGACAGATAGGCGCCACCGTCCCAGCTGGCGTCCAGGCGCAGGCCCAACAGGTCGCGGTAAAACCCCAGGCTGCGGTTCAGGTCGGTGACGGCGAGGGTCAGGTGGTTGAGACCGGTGAGCATGGTTCAGAGACCTTTGAGTTCGTCGGGAACGATGTAGCGCTGACCGTCATAGTGCAAGGTCATGGTGGTCGCCTCAGGCGAACGGGTGCGGGTGGCGCGGACGCTGATGCTCAGCCCCGTGAACCCCGGCCATGGCTTGCAGGCACTGTAATGCTCGAGGAGCTCCCAGTTGTTTTCACATTGCCCGTAGACCTGGGAGGAGCAGGCCAGCAAGCTGGACAGCGCCAGACAAACGACGGAGCGCATTAAAACTTGCCTTTCATACCGTCGATTACGACGTACTGATTGCCGTCGTAGCGAAGGGTGGTCAGAACAGTTTTTCCGGTACTGGGGATGCCTTCACACTCCTCGCCCTTGCGCGTGCTTTTCGAACCACTCGCCACTGACCTGACGATCAGATCGGCATAGCCATGACTGCGGGTGCTGGCCATCTCCAGGGTCCGCCTGGTTTCCCAGAACTCGCCGGCACAGTTGGTATCCCACTCGCCGCCATGGGACTCGACAATCAGCGACTCCAACACCGGACGCAAGGTCTTGCCCTCTTTGACGTAGAGCGAAAGCCAGGTTTCACCGAAGGGATTGGCTCGAGAAGAGCCCCTGAACTCGGCGCGAACCCCAAAGGCGCGCACCTGCGGCGTCAACGTGTAGCGGGCCGTATCGATACTCAGCCCGTTGAAACGGATTGCATCGGAACTGAACAGCGAGGCGCGAAAATAGCTGGCCAGGGGGACGCCGCCATCGCTGGGTACGACCGCCAGCGCCAGGTCGTACATGCCTTCGTCGTAAGCGTTCTCCACAGCCGGGTCCCCCTCAAGCTGCGAGATGGCGGTAATGGTCTGCCCTGGATAGGCCGGCCAGTCTTTGCATACCGAATAACCGGCCTTGCCAGGCGCCAGCACCGCCTCCATGCACTGCGCAAAAACACCTGGGGCAACTGCCATCAGGCCACTTATCGCCACGCATCCGAACAATCCGGACTTCAAGGTCAATCCCTGTTCCCTGTGTCATCAAAAGCAAGACAAATTCAGCCGCGCACTATCACCTGCTCGATCCGCCCTTTCAACCAGTTCAACGCCTGATCCCCGCCCCGGCGCTGATGCCAGGCCAGCACAAAGGCGAAAGGTGGGATGTCGAACGGCGGCGGGACGACGATCAGGTTTTCCCGGTCGACGGTGTGCAGGGCGCGGGAGGCGACAGTGAGGATCAGGTCGGTGCCGCCGATGAACTCCGGGGCGACGCTCCAGTGCGGCAGGCGGATGGCGACGTGACGCCGCTCGCGGATGGCGGTCAGCGCCCGCTCGATTTCCGGGGTGCCGCTGCCGCGCATTTCCAGCAGCACATGGGGCCGGGCGAGGTAGGTCGGCAGGTCGAGCACGACCTCGGCCGGCAGGCTGTCGCGGTCCACCAGGCAGACGTAGTGTTCCTCGAACAACGGCGTGCTGCACAGCGCGTTCGGCAGTTCGGGAAACACCCCGGCCGCGAGATCGATATCGCCGTCGAGCACCTGATCGAGCATGCCTTCGCGACTGCCGTGGGTGATTTGCAGATCAATGCCCGGAGCATCGCGGCGCAGGGAGCGGATCAGACCGGGCAGGATGATCGCCGCGCCGTAATCCGACATCGCCAGGCGAAAGGTACGTTGGGTCGAGGCCGGATCGAACGCGTTGGGCGCAAGCAAGGACTGCACCTGGGCCAGAGCTTCGCGAAGTGGCGTGGCCAGTTCCAGCGCACGGGGTGTCGGCAGCAGCCCACCGCCGCCCCGCACCAGCAGCGGGTCGCCCAACAGGTCACGCAGGCGCGCCAGGCCATGGCTGACCGCCGGCTGGCTCAGGTGCAGGCGCTCGGCGGCACGGGTCACATGCTGCTCGCTGAGCAAGGCATCGAGGACCACCAGCAGGTTGAGATCGATACGTCGAAGATCATTCATCCTATGCATGCTCTGGATAGCTATTTGGAATTTAAATTTGCGCAGCGAATGACCTAGAGTCCAGCAAAACCTGCTGGAGAACGATGATGAGTACGCTGCATTGGGCTGGTTTGTTGCTGTTGGCGGCCATCGCCGGGGCGGTGGTGCCGTTTCAGAGTGCGATCAACGCCAACCTCGGTCGCAGTCTGGGGCATCCGTTATGGGCCACTCTGGCGTCGCTGGTGGTGAGCATGCTGGTGCTGTTGCCGATCGTCGCGGCGTTGCGCCTGCCCCTGCCGTCGCTGGACTTCATCGGCAAGGCGCCTCTGTGGATGTGGGCCGGTGGCGTATTCGGGGTGTGCTTCATTTCACTGGCCCTGATGCTGTTGCCTCGCCTCGGCGCCTCGGGATTCATCGCACTGGCCTTGGCGGGCCAGGTCGTCGCGTCACTGGCGCTGGACCACTTCGGTTTGTTCGGGTTGGTGGAACGGCAGCTGACATTGCCGCGGTTGTTCGGCGCGATGTTGCTGATTGTCGGGGTGGGATTGATTCAATTCAGTGCGGCGCCGGCTCGCGCGGTGTTATCGGCGAGTTAGTGGGGTATCACGAGCGAACCAGAATCAGTAGGAGCGAGGCTTGCCCGCGATGAACGCGCAGCGGTCAACCCGCGATATTGGCGTCGTTCTTAAGGGCATCGCGAGCAAGCTCGCTCCTACAAGGGAATCGCCTTACGTCAGAACGCGTTGCGGAAGATCTCTTCGATCTGGCGCTGGTCGGCGGTGCGCGGGTTGGTCAGGCCGCAGGCGTCTTTCAGGGCATTGGCGGCCAGTACCGGGATGTCGGTCAGCTTGGCGCCCAGGTCACGCAGGCCGCTGGGGATCTCGACATCCCGGGCCAGGCCGCGGATGGCGCTGATGGCGGCCTGCGCGCCCTCTTCCGGGCTGAAGCCACGGATGTCCGCGCCCATGGCGTGGGCCACATCGGTCAGGCGTGCGGCACAGACCATGGCGTTGAAGCTCTGCACATGGGGCAGCAGCACGGCGTTGCACACGCCGTGGGGCAAGTCGTAGAAACCGCCCAGTTGGTGCGCCATGGCATGCACGAAGCCCAGGGACGCATTGTTGAAGGCCATGCCGGCGAGGAACTGCGCATAGGCCATGTTTTCCCGAGCGACCAGATCGCTGCCGTCGCGCACCGCCTGGCGCAGGTTCTGGCTGATCATGGTCACGGCTTTCAGCGCGCAAGCATCGGTGATCGGGTTGGCCGCGGTGGACACATAGGCCTCGATCGCATGGGTCAGCGCGTCCATGCCGGTGGCGGCGGTCAGGCCCTTGGGCATGGCGACCATCAACGCCGGGTCGTTGACCGACAGCAGCGGCGTGACGTTACGGTCGACGATGGCCATTTTCACGTGGCGCTTCTCGTCGGTAATGATGCAGAAACGGGTCATTTCGCTGGCGGTGCCGGCGGTGGTGTTGATGGCGATCAGCGGCAGTTGCGGCTTGGTCGAACGGTCGACGCCTTCGTAGTCGCTGATATGCCCGCCGTTGGTGGCGCACAAGGCGATGCCCTTGGCGCAGTCATGGGGCGAACCACCGCCCAGGGAAATCACGAAATCGCAGCCGCTGCGCTGCAAGTGCGCCAGGCCCTTCTCGACGTTGTCGATGCTCGGATTGGGCTTGGCGCCGTCGAAAATCACCGAGTCGATGTCCTGCATCGCCAGTTTCTCGGCGATCATCCCGGCCACCCCGGCCTGGGCCAGGCCGGCGTCGGTGACGATCAGCGCCTTGCGAAAACCGTAGTTACGAATCGCGACCATGGCCTCGTCGAGACAGTCGATACCCATGATGTTCACGGCGGGGATGAAAAAAGTGCTGCTCATGGCGCGTCCTCCAGGCTGACGCCGAATCGACCACACCGACCCGGCAAATGCGCACAGGATCGACCGATGGGTCACGAAGGTTGTTGATCTGGCTCAAGAGTCGGTCGTGATAAAGTCGGCGCCCTGTACACCTTTTGCCTTGAGACGACGAACCGCGATGATGGATTTCCAGGATTTTGACAGCGACCTTGAAGACTGGAACGCCCTGCGCGCCAACACGCCGATCGCCGGCCTGTTGATCGGCAACGGCGCCAGCCGCGCGGTGTGGGAAGACTTCGCCTACGACTCGCTGTTCGAGAACGCCCGCAGCGTCGAGGAAAAGCCCCTGAGCCCGTCCGAACTGAGTGTGTTCGACGCCCTGCAGACCCAGAGTTTCGAGCAGGTGCTAGGCGCGCTGAAGACCACTAGCCGGGTCAACAAGGCCCTGGCGGTCAGCTCCGCGGCGCCGCGCAACCGCTATTACGCGATCAAGGAAGCGCTGATCAACACCGTGCACGCGGTGCACATTCCGTGGCGCCTGGTGCAGCCGGCGACGCTGGCGCAGATCAACCAGGAACTGCGCCGTTATCGCACGGTGTTCACCAGCAACTACGACCTGCTCAACTACTGGGCGATCCAGCACGATGCCCAGGGCCTCGACGACCTGTTCCAGGGCTCGGACCCGAGTTTCGACATCACTCACACCACCAGCGAACAGACCCGGGTGCTGTACCTGCACGGCGGCCTGCACCTGGTGCGCAACCTGGACGGCAGCGCGCGCAAAATGGGCTCCACCGAGGGCACCCTGCTGGGCAACTTCGCCATCAACAACACCCTGAAGACCCTCGACGACGTGCCGCTGTTCGTCAGCGAAGGCCCGGTGGCGGACAAGCTCAAGACCATCCGCGGCAGCGACTACCTGTCGTTCTGCTACCAGCAGTTGCGGGATCATAGCGACGCGCTGTGCATCTTCGGCCACAACCTGGGGCCCCAGGACAGCCACCTGGCGCAGGCGATCCGCCAGTCTGGCGCGAAGACCCTGGCGATCTCGATCTACCCGCGCAGCAAAGCCTTCATCCAGCACCAGAAGCGCCATTACGCCAAGCTGTTCGAAGGGATGCCGGTGACCCTGCGCTTCTTCGACTCCAAGAGCCACGCCCTGGGCCAACCGGAGCTGTCGGTGCCAGTCGAGCGCTGAGATCCGCGGTCGCCCGGGCGGACGCCATCGCGGGCAAGCCTCGCTCCTACAGGTTGCGTAGCCGCCCCCCCTGTAGCCGCTGCCGAGCGCAGCGAGGCTGCGATCGGGCGCGAAGCGGCCGTAAAACCGGCAATCTGATTTTCCTGGTCCACCGCATGCCCAGGTTTGGCGAGGACTACGTCGGAATGCCGCCCACCTCGATTGCAGCCTCGCTACGCTCGGCAGCGGCTACAGGGCAGCGGTCCGGGGCCAATGGCGTAAGAAAACCCAGAATCCGTCAGTCTTCGCCGCTGTGCACCACCACCAGCAACTGCGCCTGTACCTCCCCTACCGAGCGCAGGCGGTGCGGTTTTTGCGCGTTGAAGTGCAGCGCGTCGCCGCGGTTGAGGATGATCCGCTCGTTCATGAAATCCACTTCCACCTGGCCCTCATGGACAAACAGGAACTCCTCCCCCAGGTGCTCCTTGAAGCTCTTGTCGGCGAACTCCCGGGGCGGGTAGATGATGAACGGCAACAGGCTGCGCTCGCTGACCTGATGCGCCAGCACCGCATACCCCGGCGCCTGGTCGTTGGCCGCCAGCGACTGGCGTTCGTCGCTGCGCACCAGGCTGTAGCTGTCGAGGCTGACCTGGTCTTCGGCGAACAACTCCTCGACCTTCACGTTCAGCGCCTTGGCCAGTTTCAGCGCCGCGGCGATCGACGGCGTGTTCAGGCCACGCTCGACTTTCGACAGGTAACTCTTGGTCATGCCGGATTTCTCGGCCAGCGCCTCGAGCGTCACGCCAAGTTTTTTTCTCAATAATTTCAAACGGATAGACATGTGGAACGGTTAACCCATCAAGGAGGCGACGATTTGTCCTTGCCAATGACACAATGTGTCATATAGCCTCTTAAGTGTCATTTGCTTTCACCCAACGACCTTGCGAGCAGCGGGAGCAGGCAAATCCGACGTCCATTGAAACGACCAAAGGACACCGATATGGCCAAGACACTAGCATTACCCAAAGACCAACTGGTCAAGCAAGCCCTGACCCAGATGCAAAACACCCTGGCGGATAATACGTGGACCGACCGGCAAAAGCTGGCCCTGACCTGCCGCATCCTGTTCGAGAACGGCCACGACTCCGGCCTCGCCGGGCAGATCACCGCCCGCGGCCCGCAGCCGGGCACCTACTACACCCAGCAACTGGGCCTGGGCTTCGACGAGATCACCGCGGGCAACCTGCTGCTGGTCAACGAGGACCTGGAGGTGCTCGAAGGCCACGGCATGCCCAACCCGGCCAACCGCTTCCACAGCTGGGTATACCGCGCCCGCCCGGACGTGAACTGCATCATCCACACCCACCCGACCCACGTCGCTGCGTTGTCGATGATCGAAGTGCCGCTGGAAATCTCCCACATGGACCTGTGCCCGCTGTACGAGGACTGCGCCTTTCTCGAAGCCTGGCCGGGCGTGCCGGTGGGTAACGAAGAGGGCGAGACCATCTCCGCGGCCCTGGGCGACAAACGCGCCATCCTGCTGTCGCACCACGGCCAGCTGTCCACCGGCGCCAGCATCGAGGAAGCCTGCGTGATCGCCCAACTGATCGAACGCGCCGCCAAGCTGCAACTGCTGGCGATGGCCGCCGGCACCATCAAGCCGATCCTGCCGGAACTCGGCCGCGAAGCCCACGACTGGATTTCCAAGCCCAAGCGCCACGCCGCCGCCTTCAACTACTACGCTCGGCAGAACCTCAAGCAACACGCCGATTGCCTGAACTGAAACCACCTCATTCCTCAAGGAGCGTCGCCATGTCGAACGCAAATATTCACGGCATCATCGGCTACACCATCACCCCGTTCACCGCCAACGGCGAACAACTGGACCTGGACACCCTCGGGCGTTCCATCGACCGCCTGATCGACAGCGGCGTACACGCCATCGCGCCCCTGGGCAGCACCGGCGAAGGCGCTTACCTGAGCGACGCCGAGTGGGACCAGGTCAGCGAGTTCAGCATTCGCCATATCGCCAAGCGCGTGCCGACCATCGTCAGCGTGTCCGACCTGACCACCGCCAAGGCCGTGCGCCGCGCGCGTTTCGCCGAAGCCAAGGGCGCGGACGCGGTGATGGTGCTGCCGGCGTCCTACTGGAAACTCAGCGAAGCCGAGATCCTCGCCCACTACCAGGCCATCGGCGACAGCGTCGGCGTGCCGATCATGCTCTACAACAACCCGGCCACCAGCGGCACCGACATGTCGGTGGAGCTGATCCTGCGGATCTTCAACGCCGTGGAAAACGTGACCATGGTCAAGGAGAGCACCGGCGACATCCAGCGCATGCACAAGCTGCGTCTGCTGGGCGAAGGCCAGGTACCGTTCTACAACGGTTGCAACCCGCTGGCCCTGGAGGCGTTCGCCGCCGGCGCCAAGGGCTGGTGCACCGCCGCCGCGAACCTGATCCCGCAGCTCAACCTGGACCTGTACCAGGCGGTGCTGGACAACGACCTGGAGCGCGCCCGCGAACTGTTCTACCGCCAGCTGCCGGTGCTCGACTTCATCCTCAAGGGCGGCCTGCCGACCACCATCAAGGCCGGGCTGAACATGACCGGGCTGCAAGTCGGCGACCCGCGCCGGCCGGTGTTCCCGCTGGGCGAGGTTGGGCGCAATCAGTTGCAGGCCATGTTGAACGCATTGCGCTGATCTTGCGGGCCTCATCGCCGGCAAGCCTGGCTCCTACGGAAGCCGGGGGTGCCGTCCGCCTCTGTAGGAGCGAAGCTTGCTCGCGATAGCGCCCGGCCTGACACACCGCGGCGCCTGGATCGCCAGCAATCGAGCGTCGACGGCGGCTCCTACAAAAAATCGCGCCCAACAAAAAGCCCGACAGGTTGTCCTGTCGGGCTTTTTCATTTCAAGGCTGAAGATTAAGCAGTCTTGTCCTTGATGGTGGTGGTCGGACCGTTGGTCTTGACGCTTTCAATGCCGGCATCCCGCGCCGCCTCGGACGAATAGCGCTGGCTACTGCCGATGATCTGGTGGTTCGCCGCCTTGAGGTTGAAATACGGCTTGCCGTCCTTCGCCACTTCCTTGGCGTAGCGGGCGTCGGTAGGGCTGTTGCTCTGTACCGAGGCGATGCCGTTTTCGGCTGCGCTGCGGGAGGTGTACAGCTCACTCGTCAAAATGGTTTCAGCGTTGCCAGCCTTGAGGACGAAGCGGAATTGCCCGTCGCTGCTTTTGCTCAATTCATACCATCCAGCCATGGTCCTGCTCCTGAGTGTCCGAACATGTGAATGCATGTCGGATTAAAGCCTGTCTTTGCCGGTTTACCAGCGTTTGGGGTGTGTTGCTGAGGCACGTCGTATCAGACAGGAAAAACCGCAGCCGGTTCAGGATACGAAACTCATGCAGACAAATAGTAATAATTCTCGATATCATTCGCGACTTTTCTGCCCGGCAGCCCTCGCGAAGGATTTCCATGTCTCGCTTCAAGCCCGATCCCACCTCGGCGGACCCCGTCCGCGGGTTCTATGCGGACATCCTGCATTACCTGCGTAAACGCACGGACAACGCCTGCGATGCGGCGGACATGACCCAGGACGTCTTCACCCAATGGCTCGATTACCGCGACCGGGCCCAGGTCGAACAGCCCCGCGCCTTTCTGTTCCAGATGGCGCGCAACCTGCTGCGCGATCACTGGCGCCGGCAGCAGGTCCGGCACAAGGTGCACCACCCGCTGCAGGTCGTGGACGCCGAGCCGCTGGCCGACGAACACCACGAACCCCTGCCCGCGGCCCAGCGCCTGCAACGCCTGGAACAACTGAAGGCCGCCCTCGCCGAACTCTCGCCGCGCCGCCGCGAAGCCCTTATGCTGCACCGCTTCGAAGGCCTGAGCCAGGCGCAGATCGCCGAACGCATGGGCATCTCCCTGAGCATGGTGGAAAAACATATCGCCTTTGCCCTGCTGCACTGCAAGCAGCGCCTGGAACAGGAAGGCAAGGAGCACGCGCAATGACCCATCACAGCGACAGCGAACAGCCGCTCGACAGCCTAGACGCCCAGGCGGCCCACTGGTTCACCCGCAATCGCGAGGAGCGCAGCCAGGCCACGGGCAAAGCCTTCGCCGCCTGGATGAGCGAACCGGCCCATGCCCGGGCCTACGCCGAGTTCGAACGCGTGTGGGCCGACCTCGGCCAACTCGAGTCATTGAACCGGCCAACGCCCCTGCCACTGCGCCAGAAGCCACGCTGGCGCCCGGCCCTGGCGGTCGCCGCCGCGCTGGTCTGCGCGCTGCTGGCCATCGAGCTGGGCGGCCCGCTGGCGCCGCACACACAACAGATCGCCGCGCAGAGCCAGGGCATGCGCCGCTTCGACCTGCCCGACGGCAGCACCCTGTACGTCAACGCCAACACCCAACTGCGCATCGACTTCAGCGCCCGGCAACGCAACCTCTACCTGGACCAGGGCCAGCTGTACCTGGAAGTGGCCGCCGACAAGGAACGGCCGCTGTGGGTGCACGCCGGTGACGCCAACGTGAGGGTGGTGGGCACCGGCTTCGATGTGCGGCGCGGCCAGAAGCAACTGGTGGTCAGCGTCGCCCATGGCCGGGTGGCCTTCACCCCCGATGAGCGGAAAGCCGATTCGCTGCTGCTCGGCGCCCACCAGCGCGGCATCTATGACTACGCCAGCGGCACCCTGCGCCAACAGGAGATGAATGTCGCCGAGGTGGCCGACTGGCGCGGCGGCCACCTGGCCTTTCGCAATCGCGACCTGGCCAGCCTGGTGGACGAGCTGAACCTCTACCGCCGCCAGCCGGTGCTGCTGGCCGACGGCGCCCTGGGCCAGTTCAAGGTCTCGGGCAATCTCGATGTGCAGGACCCGGACGCCCTGATCAAGGCCCTGCCGGCGCTGATCCCGGTGCGAACCGTCCCCCTGGCCGACGGCCGCGTGCGCATCGAAGCCCAGCGCTGAAACCTCATATGCGAATATTTTGCATTCGCATATGAGGTTTTATTTCACTGACGCGTCTTCCTCCGGTCTGCGTTGTTTACGCACACCTTTTCTGGCTTTTTCGCCACCCCGGGGGATTTCATGTTTCGCGCGTCTTATCACTGGCAGCACCTCTGTTCGCGTCCGACCCTGCTCGCCGCTTGCCTGGCGTTCAGCCTGCAGGCCCAGGCCCAGGTCGAGTCGCTCACCTTCGCCCTGCCCGCCCAACCCCTGGCGGCCTCGCTGAGCCAGGTGGCGCAGCAGGCGAAGATCCAGTTGCTGTTCGATGAAGAGTTGCTGCGTAACCTGAAGGCCCCGGCGCTCAAAGGCGACTACAGCGCCGAGGCGGCGATCCAGCGGTTGCTGGCCGGCAGCGAATTCAGCCTGGTCAAGGTCGACCAGACCTACGTGGTGCGCCCCGCGGAAAACAGCAGCACCCGCAGTTCGGCGATTCAGCTGGGGGCCATGAGCGTCATCGGCAGCGGCCTGGAAGTGGACTCCGCCACCGTGGGCCGCTCGACCCTGAACCAGGCCGAGATCGACCGCCACCAGGCCACCAATATTCCCAGCCTGATCGCCACCCTGCCCGGCGTGAGCCTTGGCGGTTCGCTCAAGCCCGGCGGCCAGACCATCAATATCTGGGGCCTGGGCGATGCCGAAGACGTGCCGATGAGCGTCGACGGCGCGACCAAGAGTGGCTTCGAGCGCTACCAGCAGGGCTCGATCTTCATCGAGCCGGAACTGATCAAGCGCATCGAGGTGGAAAAGGGCCCGCACTCCCCCGAGACCGGCAACGGCGGGTTCGGCGGCACCGTGCACATGGAAACCAAGGACGCCCCGGACCTGCTGCAAGAAGGCCGCGACACCGGCGCCATGCTCAAGTACGGCTACAGCAGCAACAGCCACGAACAGGCCTACACCGGCGCGGTGTACGGCCGCACCGAGGACCGGCGCTTCGACGCCCTGGCCTACTGGACCAAGCGCGACGGCGACGACATGAAGCTGGCCAGCGCCCAGCCGGACCCGCGCAACGCCTACCCGATCAACCCCAAGCGCCTGCCCAACACCGCCCAGGACCTGGACGGCGAGCTGTTCAAGCTGAACATGCAACTGACCGACGAGCATCGTCTGGGCTTGAGCTACATGCGCTCCAACAGCGATATCTGGGCGCCCTTCTCGGCCAAGAGCTACCCGACGCCGCCGACCCAGAGCGATATCGACAAGTACGGCTACGATGGCGCCACCCGGCGCTTCCTGGCCCAGCGCAACACCGTCGACACCACCTGGCAGGCCAAGTACCAGTACACACCGCTGGACAACCCCTGGATCGACTTCGAGGCCAAGTACTCCTACTCCGATACCGACCAGACCGACGAGCGCGGCCCGACTGCCTACATCCAGCCCGCCTCCGGTGGCCGCAAGATCACCGTGGGTTACGAAGACAAGATTCTCGCGCTGAAAAACACCAGCCGCTTCAGCACCGGTCCGCTGGAACACGCCCTGACCCAGGGCCTGCAGATCCGCAAGCACAGCCGCGAAGTGGACATGTGGATGCCCGGCAAGACCTATGGCACGGCCAATTACAACTACGGCCACTACCAGCCGGGTTTCATGCCCCATGGCAAGGTCGACAACAACGCCTTTTATATCCAGGACGCGATCACCCTGGGCAACTTCACCCTGACCCCGTCCCTGCGTTACGACCATGTGCGCAACCGTGGGCAGAAAAACGACGCGCCGATCTACAACAGCCCGAACCCGGTGGTCGGTCACGACTACGGCGACAAGACCTACACCGGTTGGTCGCCACGACTGTCGGCGTTCTGGACGGTGACGCCGCAATTCGCCCTGTTCGCCGACTACAGCAAGACCTGGCGCGCGCCGGTGATCGACGAGCAATACGAAGTCCAGGCCCCCGGCACCACCCGCTCGTCCACCAGCCGCGACCTCGATCCGGAACGCATCACCGCCTTGCGCGCCGGCAACATCACCAGCTTCGCCAACGTCTTTACCGACGCCGACGCCGTGCAAATCCGCACCACGGTGTTCCGCAACGAAATCAAAGACGAAATCATGAAGAACCTGGGGATCGGCTGCCCCGAGCAACTGAGCAGCGGCAAGAGCATCAACAAGGTCTGCAACCAGCCGACCATCGGGGTCTACCGCAATATCGGCGACCTGACGATCAAGGGCTTCGAGGTCGAGAGTTTCTACGATTCGACCTACCTGTTCGGCTCGCTGTCCTACTCCTGGATCACCGGCAAGCATGAGGGCGCCTACACCAACCCGTGGGGACCGGACGTCTGGGCCCGGGATATTCCGCCGCGCAAATGGGTCGCCACCCTGGGGGTGAAAATCCCGCAGTGGGATGCCCAGGTGGGCTGGCAGGGCCAGTGGGTCCGCCAGACCGACCGCGTGCCGAGCGACAAATACCCGGGCGGCCCGGCCAGCGCCCTGGGGGATTCCTACTGGGACCAGTACGAGAACGACCGCTACAACGTGCAGGGCCTGTTCGCCAACTGGAAACCGCAGCAGCCGTACCTCAAGGGCACCGAGGTCAACTTCACCCTGGACAACATGTTCAACCGCGATTACCGCCCGCCCCTGAGCGGCGAAAACGCCTCGAGCCTGGGGCGCAACGCCAAGATCAGCGTGACCCGGTTCTTCTGACCCGGCGTTACGCTAAACCCTGTAGCCGCTGCCGAGCCCTGGCGAGGCTGCGATCGGGGCGTAGCCCCGTAAACCTGACGCCGCGGTATATCTGATGTATGGAGTTGCCCGGTTTGCGCCTGCTGCGCAGGCGTTCGCAGCCTCGCTGGGGCTCGGCAGCGGCTACAGGTTGGGTTTGTCGGGGAGATGCGGGTGAACGGCGAAGAGGTTTCGCTTTGTTTTGTAAGGTATTTCCGAGAAACTCCTCAACGCCTTTGAGCGTCTTGTTCCCCTCGGAACGATCGGGCAGTCTCCCGGGGTCACTGCAAAATCAGCGGCCCGGATGTGGAAGTTCGGTTCTGGAGAGCGTGCAATTCGTCTCATACGAACATCAGTGAGGTTCAACTGGTGAGCTCGTTTTATGGCGGCTGTACGTGGGGCACCTTCGGGTGCGCCGGTTCTTCAGTCCGGTCTTCCACACCCACGTATGGCTGCCACCTCTCATGTGGAAGTGAGATCCGGCGGTTCCCTGAACGACTGGAGAAATCACCTCATGAAAAAACTCGTCCCCGATCCGCCCCTGCAAGCCCCGCGTAAACTCCGCGACCCGGAACTGGACCGCGCCAACGCCAGCCTGATCGCCGCCTTGCAAGGCACTCGCCGCCGCCCCTTCGGCCTGCGCGACGGCCAGCACAATCCATTGTTCGCTGTACAGCCCGGCGTCAATGCCGAAGACGCGCTGATGCACGTGTCCCTGCTGCTCAAATGCGCCGAGGAGGTGTCCGATGAAATCACCGAACGCGCCAGCGGCGTCGAGCGCGGGCTGATCTGGTCCATGGTGCATTCGGTGGAAATGGCCCGGGCTGTGGTGGATGCCCTGCTGGACGGCACCCGCCCCGCCGACTGACCCCGTACCTGGCCCTGTTAGCCGCCTGTAGCCGCTGTCGAGCGCTAGCGAGGCTGCGATCGGGGCGCAGCCCCGTAAAACCTGACGACGCGGTATGTCTGATGTGCGGCGTCGCCTGGCTTGGCGCCTGCTACGCAGGCGATCGCAGCCTCGCTAGCGCTCGACAGCGGCTACAGGCGGCTACAGGGCGGTTCAGGTCTTTGCGGTGCGGCGCACCACGCTGAGTTCCGGCGTGGTGCTGCGGCGCTGGCTCAGGTAGCGGGTGCAACTGACCCGCAGGAAGGAGGCGAAATTCACCACTTCGCCGCGGTAATCCATCACTTCTTCGTAGAGCTTGGCGATCAGCTGGTTGGTGGTCATGCCGTCGACTTCGGCGATTTCGCTGAGGATGTCCCAGAACTGGTTTTCCAGGCGCAGGGTGGTGACCACCCCACAGATGCGCAGCGAGCGCGAACGAGACTCGTAGAGAATCGGGTCGGCTTTGACGTAGAGCTCGCACATGCTGGCGTTCCCCTATTGAAGGTGTGAGCGGGCGCTCTGCTATCGCCCCGATAAGGCGGCAACGGCGGAGCGCCAGCTGTTTACAGCGTGATCTTGGTGCCCAGCAGGCCGAGGAAACCGGCCAGCCAGCTCGGGTGCGCCGGCCAGGCCGGAGCCGTCGCCAGATTGCCTTGAACGTGGCTGTCCGTCACCGTGATATCGATATAGGTGCCACCGGCCAGGCGCACTTCCGGAGCGCAGGCCGGGTAGGCGCTGCACTCGCGACCTTCGAGAATGCCCGCCGCGGCCAGCAGTTGCGCGCCGTGGCAAACCGCGGCAATCGGCTTGCCGGCCTTGTCGAAGGCCTGCACCAGTTGCAGGACTTTTTCGTTCAGCCGCAGGTATTCCGGGGCCCGCCCGCCGGGGATCAGCAGCGCGTCGTAAGCGGCGGCCTCGACCTTGGCGAAATCGAAGTTCAGGACGAACTGATGGCCCGGCTTTTCGCTGTAGGTCTGGTCGCCCTCGAAGTCATGGATCGCGGTGCGCACGGTCTGCCCGGCCTGCTTGTCGGGGCACACCGCATGCACGGTGTGGCCGACCATCAGCAGCGCCTGGAACGGCACCATCACTTCGTAGTCCTCGACGTAATCGCCGACCAGCATGAGGATTTTTTTCGCGGCCATGGGGATGACTCCTCTTCAAGGGAAAACAGGAGTGTTCAAGGTAGTCCTTATCGGCGATGCCGGGTAATAACCCGGTACTACGCCGCAACGCCTTCTTCTGTAGGAGCGGCCGGTCGACGCTCGATTGCCCGCGATAAAGGCGACGCGGATTTCCTGGTACACCGCGTCATCGTTCATCGCGGGCAAGCCTCGCTCCTACAAAAAAGCGTGCCCCCGTCGCGCCGTGGAGGGCCGAACTGTACGGACAACTCTGCGTACAGCTGTTACAGGGCGCTGCGCAGGGTTTATGGCTAGATGAATGCCCCTGTCCTTCCTACAAGAAAACGGTCGCCATCATGTCTTCCCGTGAAAATACCGGCATGGCCCTGGGCCTGCTCGGCGTGGTTATTTTCAGCCTGACCCTGCCCTTCACCCGCATCGTGGTGCAGGAACTGCATCCGCTGCTCAACGGCCTGGGGCGGGCGCTGTTCGCGGCGATTCCGGCGGCGATCCTGTTGCTCTGGCGCCGGGAAAAATGGCCGACCTGGCAGCAGCTCAAGGGCCTCTCCCTGGTGATCGCCGGGGTGATCCTGGGCTTTCCAGTACTGTCGGCCTGGGCCATGCAGACCCTGCCGGCCTCCCACGGCGCACTGGTCAACGGCCTGCAGCCGCTGTGCGTGGCGCTGTACGCCGCGTGGCTGTCCCATGAGCGGCCGTCCAGGGCCTTCTGGGGTTGCGCGGCGCTGGGCAGTGCGCTGGTGCTGGGTTATGCGCTGATCAGCGGCGCCGGCAGTATCCAGGCCGGCGATCTGCTGATGCTCGGCGCGATTGCGGTCGGCGGCCTGGGTTATGCCGAAGGTGGCCGGCTGGCCCGGGAGATGGGCGGCTGGCAGGTGATCTGCTGGGCGCTGGTGCTGTCGACGCCGTTGTTGATCGGCCCGGTGTGGTACCTGGCGGCGCAGCACCAGGGCGCGGTCTCGGCGAAGACCTGGTGGGCCTTCGGCTACGTGGCGCTGTTCTCGCAGTTCATCGGTTTTTTTGCCTGGTACGCCGGGCTGGCCATGGGCGGCATCGCCCGGGTCAGCCAGATCCAGTTGTTGCATATCTTCTTCACCATCGCCTTTTCGGCGCTGTTCTTCGGCGAGCGGGTGGAACCGGTCACCTGGCTGTTCGCCGTGGGGGTGATCCTCACCGTGATGCTTGGGCGCAAGACGGCTGTGCGTCCCGCAGCGCCGGTACGGGTGTAGCCGCTGCCGCAGGTTCGGGCCGCGTTCGGACGAACGACGGCGCAGCCGGCGCAAGGGCGGCTGCTTCGATCGTTCAGATGTACCGCGTCGTCAGGTTTTGCGGCCCCTGCGGGGCCGATCGCAGCCTCGCGTTGCTCGGCAGCGGCTACAGGGACGTGTCAGGGCCG
This sequence comes from Pseudomonas sp. NPDC089530, assembly GCF_050280705.1. NCBI lineage: Bacteria > Pseudomonadati > Pseudomonadota > Gammaproteobacteria > Pseudomonadales > Pseudomonadaceae > Pseudomonas > Pseudomonas sp. NPDC089530. Next base: position 74,370 of record NZ_JBNNVU010000015.1, read on the forward strand.
ATTGCAAGGGCCGGTGTAGGGCTCAGGCCAGGTAGCCGTCGGCCTTGAGCAGGGTTTCCAGGCAGTGTTCGCTGATGTGGTAGAACGCCTTGAGTTCGCCGATCTTCGCCAGCAGTTGGCTCGGGTCCTGAGACTCGGCGCGTTTGACCGCGAGGATCATCTTGTTCTTGTTGGTGTGTTCCAGGGAGATGAATTCGAAGACCTTGGTCTCGTAGCCGCAGGCTTCGAGGAACAGCGCGCGCAGGCTGTCGGTGACCATCTCCGCCTGCTGCCCCAGGTGCAGGCCGTATTGCAGCATCGGTTTGAGCAGCGCCGGGCTCTGCATCTGCGGGCGGATCTGCTTGTGGCAGCACGGCGAGCACATGATGATCGACGCGCCGGAACGGATGCCGGTGTGGATCGCGTAGTCGGTGGCGATATCGCAGGCATGCAGGGCGATCATCACATCCAGTTCGCTCGGCGCCACGCTGCGCACGTCGCCGCATTTGAATTCCAGGCCCCGATGCTCCAGGCGCGCCGCCGCGGTATTGCACAGGGTCACCATGTCTTCGCGCAGCTCGACGCCGGTCACCTGCCCCTGGGCCTGCAAGGTGTTGCACAGGTAATCGTGGATGGCGAAGGTCAGGTAGCCCTTGCCGGAACCGAAGTCCGCCACCCGCACCGGCTGTTGCAGGTCGATCGGCGAGGAGCTCAACGCATGGCTGAAGACCTCGATGAACTTGTTGATCTGCTTCCACTTGCGCGACATCGCCGGGATCAGCTCATGCTGCTTGTTGGTCACCCCCAGATCGGTGAGGAACGGCCGGCTCAGCTCCAGGTAGCGGTTCTTCTCGCGGTTGTGCTCGGCGGACGGCACTTCGCGCTGCTGCTGGGCCTTGCCCTTGAACAGCGAACTCTTGCCCTTCTTGCTGTATTCCAACTGCACCTCATCGGTGAGCGACAGCAGGTGCGCGTTCTTGAACGAGGCTGGCAGCAGTGCGGCGATCAGCGCCACGCCCTCGGCGAGGGGGAAATTCTTGGTGATATCGCGGGTCTTGTAGCGGTAGACGAAGGACAGGCACGGCTGCTCCTTGACCGTCACTTGCTTGATGATGATCCGCTGCAGGTCCGCCTCGGCCCCCACGTGCTTGGCCAGTACCAGCTTGATAAAGGCGTTCTGCGCCAGGCTGGTGTCCAGCAGGTCGAGAAACTGGGCGTGATGGTCCGGCGCGAGGCTGGCGGGGGTAGCGGTTGCAGACATGTAAAAGGCGCCTCGGGCGGTGCGGGGTGAATCGGGGAATGGCGGGTATTTTAGGGGGGATGGCCGGCGGGGGCACGGAGTTATTTACCCGGCGGCGCAGATTTGACGGGACTTACCCCCTGTAGCCGCTGCCGCAGGCTGCGATCGACCACGAAGTGGGCGCTTGCCCGGTAACGGGCAAGACGGTATCTACAGGAGCGGGGTCAGCCCAGTATCACCAGGCGGTTGGGCAATTCGTTGCGCACATGGGTCAGCGGCACATGCACCTTGAGCAGTTCGCCGCAGGCCTCGATGCAGGTGATGAAGCCCTGCAGGGTCTGGCCCTGTTTCACCTGCCGGGTGAAGGCCTGGACGATGGCGTCCCAGCTTTTGGCGTCCAGGCGCCGGGAAATGCCTTCGTCCACCAGGATCTCCACATAGCGCTCGGCCTCGCAGACGAAGATCAGCATCCCGGTACTGCCGACAGTGTGGTGCAGGTTCTGTTCGAGAAACTGCCGGCGCGCCAGGTTCGAGGCGCGCCAGTGGCGCACCGAGCGCGGTATCAAGTGGCGGGTGATCCGCGGGATGCGGAACACCAGGCACAGCACGATAAACACCGCCCATTGCACCAGCAGCAACAGGTGCATGCTCAGCCAGCCGGTGGCGTAATGCACCACCCCCGGCACGATCAGCGCCAGCAGGCTGGCCCAGAGCAGCGGAATGTAGGCGTAGTCGTCGGCGCGGGCGGCCAGCACGGTGACCAGCTCGGCATCGGTCTGCTGCTCGACCCGGGCAATCGCCTCGGCGACCTGGCGTTGTTCGTACTCACTCAGTAATGCCATGTTTTCCCATACCCATCGATTATTGTTAGTCCTGCCGCCTGACGATCCGCCGCCGTCAAGGCTACCTCCACCACCACTGCAACCTACGCCACCGGAGCCTGTGCCCCCTGCAAACCGGACGCATCAGGCATAATCTGCCGCGACGACTGGATTGCATCGGGCCAATCGGCTAAAAGATGCCCTGCGCGAAAAAGATTCGGAAGTGTGCTGCATTTATCCGGACAACAATAGCCGCCCCCCATTTTCGGCTGCTCGACGCGTGGTTATCGCGTCTGTTTTAGGCCCTAGAGAACAATATTCATGAAGAAGCTGTGTTTGCTGGGCCTGCTGGTCAGCCTGGCCAGTCACCCTGCCCTGGCCGCTACCGCGCCAGAATCCTCCCAGGAAAAACCCTTTTCGCCGGCGGTCCTGCAGAACAAGGACGCCTTCATCGACAACCTGCTCAAGCAGATGACCCTCGATGAAAAGATCGGCCAGTTGCGCCTGATCAGCATCGGTCCGGAAATGCCCCGCGAGATGATCCGCAAGGAAATCGCCGCTGGGCGCATCGGCGGCACCTTCAACTCCATCACCCGTCCGGAAAACCGGCCGATGCAGGACGCGGCCATGCGCAGCCGGCTGAAGATCCCGATGTTCTTCGCCTATGACGTGATCCACGGCCACCGCACCATCTTCCCGATCCCCCTGGCCCTGGCCTCGAGCTGGGACATGGACGCCATCGGCCGCTCCGGGCGCATCGCCGCCCAGGAAGCCAGCGCCGACAGCCTGGACATCACCTTCGCGCCGATGGTCGACATCTCCCGCGACCCCCGCTGGGGCCGCACTTCCGAAGGCTTCGGCGAAGACACCTACCTGGTCTCGCGCATCGCCAAGGTGATGGTCAAGGCCTACCAGGGCGACAGCCCGCAGCACGCCGACAGCATCATGGCCAGCGTCAAGCACTTCGCCCTGTACGGCGCGGTGGAAGGCGGCCGGGACTACAACGTCGTCGACATGAGCCCGGTGAAGATGTACCAGGACTACCTGCCGCCCTACCGCGCCGCGATCGACGCCGGTGCCGGCGGGGTGATGGTGGCGCTGAACTCGATCAACGGCGTGCCGGCCACCTCCAACACCTGGCTGATGAACGACCTGCTACGCAAGGAGTGGGGCTTCAAGGGCCTGGCGGTGAGCGACCACGGCGCCATCGTCGAGCTGATGCGCCACGGCGTGGCCAAGGACGGTCGCGAAGCGGCCAAGCTGGCGATCAAGGCCGGCATCGACATGAGCATGAACGACTCGCTGTACGCCAAGGAGCTGCCGGGGCTGATCAAGTCCGGCGACGTCAGCCAGCGCGACCTGGACAACGCCGTGCGCGAAGTGCTGGCCGCCAAGTACGACATGGGCCTGTTCGCCGACCCGTACCTGCGCATCGGCAAGGCCGAGCAGGACCCGGCCGACACCAACGCCGAAAGCCGCCTGCACCGCGACGAAGCCCGCGATGTGGCGCGCCGCAGCCAAGTGCTGCTGAAGAACGCCAACGACACCCTGCCGCTGAAAAAGGCCGGCAAGATCGCCCTGGTCGGCCCGCTGGCCAAGGCACCGATCGACATGATGGGCAGCTGGGCCGCCGCCGGCGTGCCGGCGCAGTCGGTCACCCTGTACGACGGCATGAGCCGCGCCCTGGGCGACCAGGCGCAACTGATCTACGCCCGTGGCTCGAACATCACCGCCGACCAGAAGGTGGTCGACTACCTGAACTTCCTCAACTTCGATGCCCCGGAAGTGGTGGACGACCCACGTCCGGCGCAGCAGATGATCGACGAAGCGGTGAAGGCCGCGCAGCAGGCTGACGTGGTAGTGGCTGCGGTGGGCGAATCCCGGGGCATGTCCCACGAATCCTCCAGCCGCACCGACCTGCACATCCCGGCCAGCCAGCGCGAGCTGATCAAGGCCCTCAAGGCCACCGGCAAGCCGCTGGTGCTGGTGCTGATGAACGGCCGGCCGCTGTCGCTGCTCGAAGAGAACGAACAGGCCGACGCGATCCTGGAAACCTGGTTCAGCGGCACCGAAGGCGGCAACGCCATCGCCGATGTGCTGTTCGGCGACTACAACCCGTCGGGCAAGTTGCCGATCACCTTCCCGCGTTCGGTGGGGCAGATCCCGACCTACTACAACCACCTGACCATCGGCCGGCCGTTCACCCCGGGCAAGCCGGGCAACTACACCTCGCAGTATTTCGACGACACCACCGGCCCCCTGTTTCCGTTCGGTTATGGCCTGAGCTACACCACGTTCAGTCTGTCGGACATGGCCCTGTCGTCGACCACGCTGAACAAGACCGGCAAGCTCGACGCCAGCGTCACCGTGAAAAACACCGGCAAGCGCGACGGCGAAACCGTAGTGCAGCTGTACATCCAGGACGTCGCCGGCTCCATGATCCGCCCGATCAAGGAACTCAAGGACTTCCAGAAAGTGCAGCTCAAGGCTGGCGAACAGAAGGTGATCCGTTTCAGCATCAGCGAAGACGACTTGAAGTTCTACAACGCCCAGCTCAAGTACGCCGCGGAACCGGGCGAGTTCAAGGTCGAGATCGGCCTGGATTCCCGGGACGTCAAGCAACAGAGCTTCGAACTGCTGTAACCCTCCCCCGCAACCTCGCTCCCGCATTTGTGCAGGAGCGAGGCTTGCCCGCAATAGCGATCCGCCTGACACACCCCGTCGCCTGCATCGCCAGCAAGCTTGGCTCCTACAGGCTCAGTCGCGGCTGTTCAGCAGGTTCACCACCACCCGGTCCACCCAGCCCCAGACCCGCTGCTTGATCCGCCGCCACAACGGGCGGTTCTTCCAGGCTTCGAGGCTGACTTCCTGGCTCTGGTCGAAGTCGGTGAGAAAGCTCGCGACCACCGCATCGGTCAGCGACGCGTCGAGGGCCTCGAGGTTGGCTTCGAGGTTGAAGCGCAGGTTCCAGTGGTCGAAGTTGCACGAGCCGATGCTCACCCAATCGTCGATCAACACCATCTTCAGGTGCAGGAAGCGTGGCTGGTATTCGAAGATCTTCACCCCGGCCCGCAGCAGGCGCGGGTAATAACGATGCCCGGCATAACGCACCGACGGGTGATCGGTACGCGGCCCAGTCAGCAGCAGCCGCACGTCCACCCCGCGCCCAGCCGCGCGGCGCAGGGAGCGCCGGACCTTCCAGGTCGGCAGGAAATACGGGGTCGCCAGCCAGATCCGCCGTTGCCCGCTGTTCAGCGCGCGCACCAGCGATTGCAGGATGTCGCGGTGTTGCCGGGCGTCGGCATAGGCCACCCGGCCCAGCCCCGGGCCCTGGGCCGGTACCCGCGGCAGACGTGGCAGGCCGAAGTGCGAGGCCGGCTTCCAGGCGGTGCGACGACGGTTGGCGATCCACTGCCGGTCGAACAGCAGCTGCCAGTCGAGCACCAGCGGGCCGCTGATTTCCACCATGACTTCATGCCAGTCGCAGCTGTCCTGCAACGGGTTCCAGAACTCATCGGTGACCCCGGTGCCGCCGACCACCGCCAGTTCCTGGTCCACCAGCAGCAACTTGCGGTGATCGCGGTACAGATTGCGCACCCCACGGCGCCAGCTCAGGCGATTGTAGAAACGCAGCTCGACCCCGGCGCCCATCAGGCGCTGGCGCAGGCCCAAGGTGAACGCCAGGCTGCCGTAGTCATCGAACAGGCAACGTACCCGCACCCCACGCTCGGCGGCCTGGACCAGCGCCTGGACCATGGCCTCGGCACAGGCGCCCGCCTCCACCAGGTACAGCTCCAGCTCCACCTGCTCCCGGGCACGGGCAATCGCCACCAGCATCCGCGGGAAAAAACTCGGGCCGTCGACCAGCAACTCGAAGCGATTGCCTTCACGCCAGGGAAAGACCGCGCCCGCCATCTCAGCGCGCCGTGAAGATCAGCACCGCACCCACCGGCACCGACAGGCTGATCGCCGACAGACCGGCGGCCTGGCGCAGGCTTTCCAGCCCCGGCAGCAGGTCGAAATCGGCGGCATTGAGCACCAGCGGCTCCAGGGTCACCACCTGGAAACGCCGGTCGTCCAGGCGCGTGGCCAGGAGTTCGGCGGCGTATTCGTGCTGCTTGCCGTGCAGCGTAACGTTGACCGGCAGGCGCAGTTCGATCTGGGCGCCGGGCGCCAGGTCCTTGATCGGTTGCAGATCGATCTGCGCATCGATCACGGCGTCCGGGTGCTGGGCGATCTCGAACAGTTCCTTGCGCATGCGCTCATCGCGCAGCGGGATCCCGCTGTTGATCGAGTCCAGCTCGACTTCCAGCCGTGCCATGCCCTTGGCATCGACCTTGCCGTGCAGGACCAGGAAACGCTGGACCTCGGCGACATTGGCGTTTTTGCTGGTGACGAAAGACAGGCGCGAGGACTCGTTGTCCAGGTACCAGTTGGCCTGGGCTGGCAAGGTCGCGCCGGCCAGCAGCAAAGCGGCCAGGGCTTTGGGAAAAGACAGGTTGAACATTGAAGACTCATGGGGTCGAGAAATCTGAGCCGAACCTTAACCGGCCCGCGGGCGCTTGCAAACAGCGAGCGGGCCTGAACGGCGAATTCTGAGAGTGCGCAAAGCCGCAAAAGATCCCCGGCGCTCCTATAGCCGTTCGAGGTGGGCGACACTCCGACGCAGTCCTCGCAGGGTCTACGTACCGGGTACCTGAAAAATACCGCATCGCCTGGCTTGCGGCCGCTGCGCGCCCGGGCGCAGCCTCGCTGTCGCTCGACAGCGGCTACAGGGCGGCTACAGCTCAAGCCAGGCTGCGCTCGACCTCATGCACGGTGGCCTCGAGGCTGGCCAGGTGCAGGCTCAGGATCCGCTCCACCGGCGCCTGGTCCATCGGCCAGTGCAGGGCCATGCTGCCCACCAGCCGGCCCTGGTCCCGCAGCGGCAAGGCCACGGCGCGGATCAGGAACGGCAGGCGGACCGGGTACTCCCAGTACCCCTCGGTGCGCTGGCCGAAGCCCTGATGCTGGGACTGTTCGCAGGCGCGGTACTGCTCCTCCTGGGGGATCTGCTCGCGGACGGCCAGGCGGTGGACCTGCTCGTGATCCAGCTCGGCCAGGCAGGCCTTGCCCATCGCCGAATGGAACAGGCTCGAATAGTGGCCGACGATCTGGCAGTTGTGCGGATAACGCTTGCGCAATACCGCCGGGATCGAGCTTTCCATGACCTCCAGGCGCTCGCCGTCGAAACACGACAGGTCGACCACCAGCCCGGTGCGCTCGCTCAACGCCTGCAACCAGGGGGCGGCACGCTCCACCAGTTGCCGCTTGAAGCGTTGCTGCTGGTCGCCGAACAGCCGCCTGGCGCACAGGCGGTAGCGTCGGTCGCTGAGGCCACGATAGATCCAGCCCTGCTCCTGCAACGTCAGGAGCATGCGCGAGACCGTGGCCTTGGGCAGCGCCGTCAGGTAGTGCAGTTCTTCCAGGCCCAGGGCCTGGTGCTGGCCCAGCAGTTCGACGATCGCCAACGCCCGCTCGACCGAACGCACACTGCCGGTTTCTACCTTGCTGGCCATGGGCCGACCTCCCTGATAAGCGGATGGATGAGCGTTTCCCGCAGCAAGATGCGGGCCTGCCAAACCCGCGCCACTCAGGCCGATGATTACAGCGGATGACTGGGCGGCCGGCGCCTGACCCACTGCGTCAGCTGTTCGTGGGCATGGCCCAGTTGCAACACCGCCCGGTCGGCCTGGGCCGGGCCGATGATCTGCATGCCCATGGGCAACCCCGCCGGATTGAAGCCGACCGGCACGCTCAGGCTCGGCAGGCCCGCCAGGGTCGGGCCGATCACCACCTCCATCCAGCGATGGTAGGTGTCCATCTCCCGCCCGCCGACCACCCGCGGCCAGGGCGTCCTTGCATCGAAAGGGAACACCTGGGCGCTGGGCAGCAGCAGGAAATCGTAACGCTCGAATAGCCGCTCCAGGGCCCGGTACCAGTCGCTGCGCACCTGCGAGGCGCGGTAGATATCCGCCGCGCTCAAGCGCAACCCGCCATCGACCTCCCACTGCGCCTCGGGCTTGAGCAAGCGCAGCTGTCGCGGGTCGGCGTACAGCGGCCCCAGGCTGCCCTGCACCAGCCAATGCCGGTGCGCCAGCCAACACTGCCAGAGCGCCGCCATGGAAAACTCCGGCTGGCAGGCTTCGACCTCGCAGCCCAATTGGCGGAAATCCTCCAGCGCCCCTTCACACAGCGCCAGCACGCCATCGTCCATGGCCAGATAGCCGTCGTAATCCCCCAGCCAGCCCAGGCGAGCACCGCGAAAGTCCCGCTCCAGAGGCTCATTGAAGATCGCCGGATCCTCCTTCGACGACAAGGGCACCCGCGGGTCGTACCCGGCCTGGGTCGCCAGCAGCCGGGCGACGTCGACCACGCTGCGACCCATCGGGCCTTCAGTGGCCAATTGCTGGACGAACAGCTCCGGGGCCGGGCCATGGGGCACCCGGCCCTGGGACGGGCGCAGGCCAAAGACGTTGTTGAAAGCGGCCGGATTGCGCAGCGAACCCATCATGTCGCTGCCATCGGCCACCGGTAGCATGCGCATCGCCAGGGCCACCGCCGCCCCGCCGCTGCTGCCGCCGGCATTCAGTGTCGGGTCATAGGCATTGCCGGTGGTGCCGAACACGTTGTTGTAGGTCTGCGAACCCAGGCCGAACTCCGGCACGTTGCTCTTGCCGACGATAAGCGCCCCACTGGCCCGGACCCGCGCCACGCTGATGGCATCGTGGACCGGTACCTGCTCGGCGAACAGCGGTGAGCCCAAAGTCGTGCGCAATCCGGCGGTGGCCGCCAGATCCTTGATCGCCTGGGGCATGCCGTGCATCCAGCCCATGGATTGGCCGCGGCTCAACTGGCGGTCGCGCTCGTCGGCCTCGGTCAGCAGCACCGAGCGTTCGCGCAGGGACACCAGGGCATTGACCCGCGGGTTGCAGCCCTCGATCCGGTCCAGGTAGGCCGCCATCACCTCGCGGCAGGAAAACTCCCGGGCATGGATCGCCCGGGACAGTTCGATGGCCCCCAGGGCCACGATGGGGTCGATATTCCGTTCTGCGCTATCCATCAAGGCTTCACCCCTAAATTCAGTGTGTCCGGTTTCGGCGCTTTGGGTGCCTCATGCAGGCAATAGGTGCCCAATAGCGTCAACAGACAAGCAAAGAGCACATAGAAAGCCGGCGCCACCGGGGTGCCCAGCACCTTGCTGAGCCAGGTCACGATCAGCGGCGCGAAGCCGCCGAACACCATGACCGCCACGTTATAGGCCACCGACACCCCGGTGGAGCGCACCTGCACCGGGAACTGCTCGGCCAGTGCCGTCGGCGCCGGGCCGAAAAAACCGCCGATGACGCTGCACAGCAGCACCTGCATCAGCAGCAGACGTTCGATCGAGGGCGCCGCGGCCACCCAGACGTACAGCGGATACACCATGACGAAAAACGCCAGGGTGAAGGCCAGCAGCACCGGACGCCGACCCAGTCGGTCCGACAAGGCACCGGACAACGGAATCACCAGGGTCATCAGCGCCACCGCGAACATCTGCACCAGCAGCACCTGGTCCAGCGGCAACCCCAGGTTCTTGTGGGCGAAGGTCGGCATGTTCACCAGCACCACGTAGAACGACACCGTCGCCCCACAGGCCAGGCCCATGGACACCAGGATGCTGCGCCGGTGCTCACGGATCACCTGCAGCAGGCCCGGGCCATTGCCGCGCACCTGCCGGCGGGCCTCGACGAAGGCTTCCGGCTCTTCCATGTACTTGCGGATCCACAGCCCCACCGGGCCGATCAGCAAACCGAGCACGAACGGCAGGCGCCAGCCCCACAGGTCAAGGGTTTGCGGCGCGAACAGGTGGGTGACCAACGCCACCATCGCCGCCCCGGAGAACACCGCCAGGCATTGCCCGACCAATTGCCAGGAGCCATACAGGCCCTTGCGATGGGCCGGCGCGCTTTCCACCAGGAAAGCCGTGGCGCTGGCGTATTCACCGCCGGTGGCGAAGCCCTGGAGCATGCGCGCCACCACGATCAGCAGCGGCGCGCCCATGCCGATGGCCGCGTAGTTGGGGGCGAAGGCGATCAGGGCGATGGACACCGTCATCAGGCGGATGATCAGTTGCATGGCAGCCTTGCGGCCCTTGCGATCCGAATAGATGCCCAGCAGGACGCCGCCCACCGGACGCATGAAGAAGCCTACGCCGAAGGTGGCCAGGGCCATCAGCAGCGAGGCGTAGTCGTCGTCGGAAGGGAAAAACTGCCGGGCGATGATGCTGGCCAGGAAGCCGTAGACGATGAAGTCGTACCACTCCAGGGCATTGCCGATCACGGCGGCGACCACTTGCCGGGTACGCGAAACACTGGATCTCGGGGTGTGCATGGGCGCTGTCCTTCTATTCTTGTCGGGCTTCTCGGTACAGCCTCTCTGGCTGAGAGCCGAGCCTTATGGGAAGTGCCGGGCGCCCTGGGCGCCCGATTCAGCGGCAGAAGAAAGGGGGCAAACTCAGGCCGGCTCGAGCCAGCTCTCGGCCAGCGCTGCCCAATAGGCCGCGCCGGTCAGCAGGATGTCGTCGTTGAAGTCGTAACCGGGGTTGTGAACCATCGGCCGGGACAGGCCGTTGCCGATGAACAGGTAGCTGCCGGGGCAGCGCTGCAGCATCCAGGCGAAGTCTTCGCTGCCCATCAGCTTGCGCGTGTTGCCGTCGACCGCCTGCTCGCCCAGCAGTGCCACCCCGACCTGGCGGGCGAACTCGGTTTCCGCCGGGCTGTTGACCAGCACCGGGTAGGCCGGACGGTGCTCGATGCTGGCAACGCAGCCGAAGCTCTGGGCCTGGGTGTGGATGATGGCCTTGACCCGGTCGAGCATCTGTTGGCGCACCGGTGCGTTCAGTGCCCGCAGGCTCAGGCGCAGCAGCGCCTGCTGCGGGATGACGTTGGCAGCCTCGCCGGCCTGCAAGGCCCCGACCGTCACCACCGCCGCCTCCTGGGCGTCGATATTGCGCGCCACCACGGTTTGCAGGGCCATCACCACACTGGCTGCGGCCACCAGCGGATCGACCGTCAGGTGCGGCATCGAACCGTGTCCGCCGACGCCTTCGAGGGTCACGGTGAGCAGATCCTGGGACGCCATCATCGGCCCTTCGCGAAAACCCAGGTGCCCGGCCGGCAGCCCCGGCATGTTGTGCATGCCGAACAGCGCATCGCAGGGAAAACGTTCCAGCAGGCCGTCGGCGAGCATCGCCTCGGCGCCGCCCTGGCCTTCTTCGGCTGGCTGGAAGATCAGGGTCAGGGTGCCATCGAAGCGGCGGGTGGCCGCCAGGTAGCGCGCCGCGCCGAGGAGCATGGCGGTGTGGCCGTCATGCCCGCAGGCATGCATGCAGCCGCGGTGGCGGCTGCTGTAGGCCACGCCGCTGTCCTCGACGATCGGCAAGGCGTCCATGTCGGCGCGCAGGCCGAGCCGGCGCGGGCTGCTGCCGTTGCGCAGCACACCGACCACGCCAGTCTGGCCGACGCCGGTATGCACTTCGTAGCCCCAGTCCTCCAGGGCGCGGGCGACCAGCGCCGCGGTGCGGTTCTCCTCGAAGCCGAGTTCGGGGTGGGCGTGGATGTCCTGGCGAACGGCGCGCAGATCGCTGGCGACGTCGTCGAGCCAGGCAAGGATATGCGGAAAGCGGGTCATGACGGATCTCCTCGGGCCGGGTGCAATCCCGTGCTTTTTTTCGGAGCGTCTCACGGTGCAGCAAGGCGTGATCGCGGCGTGCCCTCAGATAACCGCGAGCCGTCGCCTGCGACAATCGAATGTGGTTCCGCAGGGTGGAACCTGCTGGCGTGACCCCGCAGGCACGGGGGCTGGCCGTTCCCGGGAAAGCTTTACCGGTCGTTGCGCGGGGCCGTTCAGGGCTCCAGTCGGCAACCCTGGCGCTCGCCCAGCCAGGCCGCACTGTGGCTGCGGCCCAGGCCGCTGGCGCTGACCCGCTTGCGCTCGGCCTCGTCCCGCAGCTCGCTCAGCGGCAGGAATTGCCGCACATAACCCCGGCAGTATTCGGCGTCGTTGTGCATCACATAGCGGCAGGAACAGTACTCCTTGGCGCTGTAGGCACTGAGGATATCCGGGAAGGCCCCCAGGGCGACCCGCTCCTGCCAGCCCCAGCCGAGCAGGCCCAGCAGCGCCAACAACAGCAGGCTGGCGCAGGGATGGCGCACCACCCACGGACGCCGGCTCATGGCTGCACCTGCCGGGGGAACGCCGTGAGGGCGAGCTTGAGCAGTTGGTTATGGCCATAGCTGCCGTCGCGGTCGTCGGCATAACGCACGATCACCAGCCCGGCGCTGGGGATGACGTACAACGCTTGCCCCCAATGACCCAACGCCGCAAAGGTGTCGGCCGGCGCGTCCGGCCAGGGCAAGGGGCTACCGGCCACGGCGCGGTTGAGCCACCAATGCCCGCCGGGCACCGCGTCGTCCTGGTTCGCCTGATAACCGGCGAACGGCGTGCGATTGAACTCGACCCAGTCCCTGGGCAGCAGTTGGCGCTCGCCCCAGCGTCCGTCGCGCAACATCAGCAAGCCGACCCGCGCCAGGTCCCGGGCGGTGAGGTAGGCATAGGAGGAACCGACGAAGGTGCCGCTGGCGTCGCTTTCCCACACGGCCTGGCGGATGCCCAGCGGCTCGAACAGCGCCTGCCATGGATAGTCGGCGTAACGCTGGGGCCCCAGCATGCCTTTGAGGGCCGCCGACAGCAGGTTGCTGTCGCCGCTGGAATAGCGGAACGCCTGCCCCGGCGCGCTGAAGGCCGGGTGCTCGGCGGTAAAGCTCGCCATGTCGCCATGGCCGCGGGTGTAAAGCATGGCCACCACCGAGGACTTCAGGGGCGCGTACTCGTAGTCCTCCTGCCAGTCCAGGCCGGAAGCCCAGTGCAGCAGGTCGGCCAGGCGGATGTCCGGGTGCTGGCGCAAGGCGGGAAGAAAGTTCGCGGCCTTGTCCTGCAATTGAAAGCGCCCTTCGCCATAGGCCACCCCCAGCAGCGTGGCCAGCAGGCTCTTGCTAATGGACCAGGTCAGGTGCGGGGTGTCGGCCTGGGTCGGCCCGGCGTAACGCTCGTAGATCAGTTGGCCGTCGCGGATCACCAGCAAGGCGTCGGTGCGGATGCCCTGGCGGGTCGCGTCGTTGCGGGGTGCGAAGGCGTAGTTTTCCAGCGCTTCGAGGGCCGGGCCGCTGGCTGCGGGGCCTTTGCTCCATTGCTCGCCGGGCCAGTTCTCGGCCCAGGCCGGGGGGAGCATGAACAGCAGCGCGAGCAGCAGGGTCAAGCCTTTGGGCATGGCGGGAACTCGGGTGGAAGAACCCGCTGAGGGTAGACCAGGCAGATGACAGTTTTGCGCCGGGCAGCGGCTCTTCCTCTATAGGATCAGCGTCTTTATAGGGCCAGTGCCTTGGCCAGACGCTTGCTCCGCGCCCCCGCCGCCAGGTCCAGCACCGCCCGATCGCGTTTCCACAACTCGGCCCAGGGCGCCGGACCATCGGCAAAGGCCTGCTCGATCGCCGGCTTGAGCCCGTCGAACTGGGCGAACAACCCGCCCAGCAACACATGCCCGCTGGCCAGGGACGGGTTCTGCCGGCTGACTTCCGCACAACCGGCGAGCAAGGCCAGCAATTGCAGGAGCAGGGCCTGGGGCCAGTCGTGGTCCTGGCCGACGCCATACAGCCAGGCCGTCATGGCGCTGAGCACATAAATGTCTTCCAGGGTGCGGAAGGGTTTGACGTAGGCATCCCAGCCGTCGCCCGCCAGCCGTTCGCACAGGGCGTTGTCGAGGTGCAGGCGGCCGTGGCTGATGTCCGGCATCAGCGGGATCGCCGGCAATTTCTCCACCTTGACCCCGGGCTCGCCGGCATAGACCACCGCCAGGCTCAGGCGCGGCGACTCGCCGGCCGCCTCGCAGCGGGCGGCGATCAGCAGCCAGTCGGCGGCGTCGCCGGCGGTGACGAAGTCCTTGCGCCCGCTCAGGTGCAGGTCCTGCAGGCGGGTCTGCATGTCGGCCGGGCGCAGGCTGCGCTGTTCGGTAGCGCACAGCGCGCCCAGGCTCAGCGGCGCGCTGGGCCAGAGCATGCGCAGGGCCGCCTGGTACCCCACCAGGAACGCCAGCCCCGGGGTGGCCATCAGGCGCCCGCCGCGCACCGCCAGTTCGAAGGGCGTCACCGGTCCCGGCTCCTGTAACAACAGTTCCTGTAACAACGCCGCATAACCTTCGGCCAGGTCCGGGTGGGCGGGCAGTCGGCGACGGCTGTGCAGCAGGGCTTGCCAGGGCATAAGCGGGTCCTCAGGGGCTGTCATACAAGCATCACCAAAGCTTCATGGCGATGACACCGGGGCTACATAGCCTGACTTTGCACAACAAAGTCGACCGGCTGCAACCCAAGGCGGGTCAGTGGCCCGCACGGAGATTCACAATGACTCAGATCGCCCGCATCAGCGACACCGGCAATGAACGCCGCCTGCAAGCCGAGCGCCTGACTGGCGCCGCGGCCCTGCAAGAAGCCCAGGCCCTGCGCTTCAACGTTTTCAGCGGCGAGTTCAACGCCAAACTGAAAGGCGCCGAGCTGGGTCTGGACATGGATGACTATGATGTTCACTGCAGCCACATCGGTGTACGTGACTTGAGTACCGGGCGCCTGGTCGCCACCACCCGCCTGCTCGACCACCAGGCTGCCAGTAGCCTGGGGCGTTTCTACAGCGAAGAAGAATTCAGCCTGCACGGCCTGGTCCAGCTCAAGGGCCCGATCCTGGAAATCGGTCGCACCTGCGTCGACCCGGCCTACCGCAACGGCGGCACCATCGCCGTGCTCTGGGGCGAATTGGCCGAAGTGCTTAACCAGGGCGGCTACAGCTACCTGATGGGATGCGCCAGCATCCCGATGCAGGACGGCGGCGTGCAGGCCCACGCGATCATGCAGCGTCTGCGCGAACGTTACCTGTGCACCGAACACCTGCGCGCCGAACCGAAGAACCCGCTGCCGAACCTCGATATCCCGTCCAACGTCATCGCCGAAATGCCGCCGCTGCTCAAGGCCTACATGCGCCTGGGCGCGAAGATCTGCGGCGAGCCCTGCTGGGACCAAGACTTCCAGGTGGCCGACGTGTTCATCCTGCTCAAGCGCGACGAGCTGTGCCCGCGCTACGCCCGCCACTTCAAGGCGGCCGTGTGATGCGCCGGCTACGGGTCTACGGGCGGATCGCCCGGGTACTGCTGGTGGTGGCGCTGGGCCTGAGCATGGCCAGTATCTTTGGCGTGTTCGAGCGCCTGGGCATCGCCCATTCCATGGTCCGGCGCCAGCGCTGGTCGCGGTTTTTCATGGCGCGCCTGAGCAATGCCCTGCCCTTCGCCGTGACCGTGCATGGCCAACTGCCGAAGCAGCCGATGCTGTGGGTCAGCAACCATGTGTCCTGGACCGACATCCCGCTGCTCGGCGCGCTGACGCCGCTGTCGTTCCTGTCCAAGGCCGAAGTACGCACCTGGCCGGTGGCCGGCTGGCTGGCCGCCAAGGCCGGTAGCCTGTTTATCCGTCGCGGTTCGGGCGACAGCCAGTTGATCCGCAAGCAGATGACTCGCCATCTGCAGCAGACTCACCCGCTGCTGATGTTCCCCGAAGGCACCACCACCGACGGTCGCAGCCTGCGCACCTTCCACGGTCGCCTGCTGGCCAGCGCCATCGAGGCCGAGGTGGCGTTGCAGCCGGTGGCGATTCGTTACCTGCGCGACGGGGCTATCGATCCGCTGGCGCCCTTCGTTGGCGACGACGACCTGCTGTCGCACCTGATGCGCCTGTTCGCCAACGACCAGGGCCGGGTGGAGATCCATCTGCTCAAGCCCATCGCCTGCCAGGGCCAGGAACGCGCCGCGCTGGCGTTCCAGGCGCAACAGGCAGTGCAGAAGGTGTTGTTCGGCGATATCGCCCAGCCCGCCGAACCGGCTCATACCGGCGATCTGATTGCCGCCTGAGTGCTGCAGTGGGAGCCCGCTCGCGGGCTCCTACTCCGGGCGGATGTGCTGCGCGGCAAATACCTGCAACTGCGGGTAGAACGCCCGGAAGTCCTCGCTCAACGGCTGATACAGCCGCTCCAGCTCGCCCATCGCCGCCGCCAGCTCCTCCGGGCGTGACAGGCGCCGGGCGATCCCCCGCAACACCTGCTCCAGCACCTCGAACTCACGGTAGGACCCCAGCCAGTCATGGGCGGCCATATGCGGCGCGATCTGCGCCAGGCGCCCGGGCAATTGCGGTTCGGCCGCCAGCACCCGGTACACGTCCGAGGTGAACAGCGCCAGCGGCCGGTCGGCATACAGCGCCCAGTCCCGGGCCAGGCAATGGTCGAAAAACACGTCCAGCACGATGCCGGCATAACGCCGGCGAGTCAGGGAAAAACGCGACAGCGACGCGCCTACCAGCGGATGGCTGTCCGTAAACAGATCGATGCTGCGATGCAGCTGGATGGCCGCCTCGATCTCGGGGTCGAACTGGCCCTGCAGGCGCCCTTTGACGAAGTCGCCGTACAGACTGCCGAGCAATTGACCGGGGCGCTGGCCGCCAAGGTGCAGATGTGCGAGATAATTCATCCGCGCAGCTTAGCACTGCCACTCACATATCGTTATAACCCGATATACCGATTCATGCTGATCTCAGATCAAAATCATATTGGTATATCGCGAAATGACGATTTAAAGTTCGCCTCATCGCGATATAACGTTTTACGGAATACGAGCACCGCCATGTCCATCGACCTCGACGAAATAATAAAAGCTCTGGCGCACCCAGTACGACGAGACATCCTTATCTGGCTCAAGGACCCCAAGGTCCAGTTCCCCGAACAGACCCACAACCACGAATACGGCATCTGCGCCGGCCAGATCGACCAACGCTGCGGCCTGTCGCAGTCGACCGTGTCGGCGCACCTGGCGACCCTGCAACGGGCCGGCCTGATCAGCAGCCAGAAAGCCGGCCAGTGGCACTTTTTCAAACGCAACGAAGACGTGATCCAAGCCGTCCTCGAAGCCCTCGCCAAAGAACTGGGCAACACGCCCTGACAAGGACCCGACACCCATGCCCCTCTCGCTTCTCATCCTGGCCTTGAGCGCCTTCGCCATCGGCACCACCGAGTTCGTCATCATGGGCCTGCTGCCCGATGTGGCGAACGACCTAGGTGTGTCGATCCCCGGCGCCGGCTGGCTGGTGACCGGCTACGCACTGGGCGTGGCCATCGGCGCGCCGTTCATGGCCCTGGCCACCGCCAGGCTGCCGCGCAAGGCCGCCCTGGTGGCGTTGATGGGGATTTTCATCGTCGGCAACCTGCTGTGCGCGCTGGCCAGTGACTACGACGTGCTGATGTTCGCCCGTGTGGTCACCGCCCTGTGCCACGGCGCCTTCTTTGGTATCGGTTCGGTGGTCGCGGCAGGCCTGGTGCCCGCCAACAAGCGTGCCTCGGCCGTGGCCCTGATGTTCACCGGCCTGACCCTGGCCAATGTCCTCGGCGTACCGCTGGGCACCGCGCTGGGTCAGGAAGCCGGCTGGCGTTCGACCTTCTGGGCCGTGACCCTGATCGGCGTGATTGCCCTGATCGGCCTGATCCGCTTCCTGCCGGCCAAGCGCGATGAAGAGAAACTCGACATGCGCTCGGAACTGATCGCCCTCAAGGGCGCCGGGATCTGGCTGTCGCTGAGCATGACCGCGCTGTTCGCCGCCTCGGTGTTCACCCTGTTCACCTATGTCGCCCCGCTGCTGGGCGAGGTGACCGGCGTTTCGCCCCACGGCGTGACCTGGACCCTGGTGCTGATCGGCCTGGGCCTGACCCTGGGCAATATCATCGGCGGCAAACTGGCGGACAAGCGCCTGGGCGCCACGCTGATCGGCGTGTTCATCGCCATGGCCGTGGTCTCGACCGTGCTGAGCTGGACCAGCGTCGCACTGATCCCCACCGAGATCACCCTGTTCCTCTGGGCCACCGCCTGCTTCGCCGCGGTGCCGGCCCTGCAAGTGAACGTGGTGACCTTCGGCCAGGCCGCGCCCAGCCTGGTGTCCACGCTGAACATCGGCGCCTTCAACATCGGCAACGCCCTGGGGGCCTGGGTCGGCGGCAGCGTCATTGCTCACGGCTACGGCCTGACCAGCGTGCCGCTGGCGGCCGCCGCGCTGGCGATCCTGGCCCTGCTGGTGACGCTGATTACCTTTCGCCAGGGCGGCCAAGCCGAACTGGCTCCTGCAACCAACTGATACGTTCATCTAGAGAAGGGTGTATTGCATGACGACTATTTTCGATCCGATCAAACTGGGCGACCTCGAGCTGTCCAACCGCATCATCATGGCGCCGCTGACCCGCTGCCGTGCCGATGAGGGCCGCGTGCCGAACGCGCTGATGGCCGAGTACTACGTACAGCGCGCCTCCGCCGGCCTGATCCTCAGCGAGGCCACCTCGGTGACCCCGATGGGCGTGGGCTACCCGGACACCCCGGGCATCTGGTCCAACGACCAGGTGCGTGGCTGGGCCAACGTGACCAAGGCCATCCACGGCGCAGGCGGCAAGATCTTCCTGCAACTGTGGCACGTCGGGCGGATTTCCCACCCGAGCTACCTGAACGGCGAAGCCCCGGTCGCGCCAAGCGCCATCCAGCCCAAGGGCCACGTCAGCCTGGTACGCCCGCTGGTCGACTTCCCGACCCCGCGCGCCCTGGAAACCGCTGAAATCGCCGAGGTGGTCGACGCCTTCCGCGTCGGTGCCGAAAACGCCAAGGCCGCCGGCTTCGACGGTGTGGAAATCCACGCGGCCAACGGTTACCTGCTGGATCAGTTCCTGCAAAGCAGCACCAACCAGCGCACCGACCAATACGGCGGTTCCCTGGAAAACCGTGCCCGCCTGCTGCTGGAAGTGACCGATGCCGCCATCGAAATCTGGGGCGCCGGCCGCGTAGGCGTGCACCTGTCCCCCCGCGCCGACCTGCATGACATGGGCGATGAAAGCCTCGCGCAAACCTTCACCTACGTCGCTCGCGAGCTGGGCAAGCGCGGTATCGCCTTTATCTGCTCCCGGGAGCAAGAAGGCGCCGACAGCCTCGGCCCGCAATTGAAAGAAGCCTTCGGCGGCCCCTACATCGCCAACGAAAGCTTCACCAAGGACAGCGCCAACGCCTGGCTGGCCAGCGGCAAGGCCGATGCCGTGGCCTTCGGCGTGCCCTTCATCGCCAACCCGGACCTGCCGGCCCGCCTGCAGGTCGACGCGCCGCTGAACGAAGCGCGCCCCGAACTGTTCTACACCCAGGGCCCGGTCGGCTACATCGACTACCCAGCGCTGTAAGACGCCGCGACAAAAAAAGCCCCGGACTCGCAAGAACCGGGGCTTTTTCATGCGCCTCCTACAGGTCGCCGGGGGCTCAGCCGCGTTTGCGCTGGCCCCAGGCCACGGCCAGGCCGCTGAGGCAGATCACCGCGATGCCGACGATGCCGAAGCGGTCCGGGGTGTGGTCGAAGATCAGGTAACCGTACATCCCGGCGAATAGGATCTGCCCGTAACTGAAGGGCGCCAGCATCGCCGGCGCGGCATGGCGGAACGCCTGGGTCAGCAACAGGTGGCCGAGCATGCCGCAGGTGCCGAGGCCGATCATGAACAGGCCATGCCACAGGCTCGGCGTGCTCCAGAAGAACGGCAGCGCCGCGCTCATGATCAGGCTGTTGAGAATCCCGGTGAGGAAGTTGCTGGTGGTCGGGCTGTCGACCCCGCTGAGCTTGCGGGTGAGCAATTGATAGAAGCCGAAACACAGGGCCGAGCATAACGGCAGCAGGATCGCCGGGGTGAACAGCGCGCCGCCCGGACGAATCACGATCAACACGCCCATGAACCCGGCCAGCACCGCCAGCCACTGGCTGCGGGTCACCCGCTCGCCCAGCAGCGGCACGGACAAGGCAGTGACCAGCAAAGGCGCGAGGAAGTTGACCGCCGTGGCCTCGGCCAGGGGGATGTAACGCAGGCCGGTGGTGAAGAACAGGCTGGTGCCGATCAGGCACAGGGCACGCAACAACTGCAGGCCCGGGCGCTTGGTGCGCACCACCGCGGAAAAACCGCTGCGGGGCACGAAGACCACCAGCATCAGCAACGTGTGCACCACATACCGGGCCCAGACCACCATGACGATGGGATAGAACCCGGACAGGTATTTGGACAAGGTGTCGTGGCTGGCGAACAGCAGAACCGCCAGGCAAATCAACGCGATACCTTTTACAGGTTGCTCGGCGCCCTTGTAAGCCGCAGTCCCCACACTCATTCACACACCCGCAACAATTTCCCTACAAAATACGTAGCTCGCTATCTATCAAGATAGCGCCGCCCCCTATATAAAGGCATCCCGGCGAATCGTCATGCATGAAACCTTGCGCTTTATAACGCGCAAACGTTGACATCCGCCAAAGTAATTCCGCATTTTGTCTCAATTACACAGGCTGGGACTCAGGCGCAGCATGTCCAATCCAGTATCGATCCAGCGCTCCGCTTCCTTATGGAGTTCGAAACTGTCCGGCGCCAACAGCCACTGGTAGAGAATGCCGTCAATATAGGCGCGGATGCTGATGGCCGCGCGGGCAGTATCGAGTTTCTCGGGTAACTGCCCCCGATTCACGGCATTGCGCAATGCCTGCTCGATACGCAGGTTGCAATCCAGGCTGGCCGCGCGACGCTGGCGCCGCAAGTCGCACATTTCATCGGTGAATTCGCACTTGTGAAACAGAATCTCATTAATGCGTCGGGTTTTCGGGTCCAGGGCAATTTGATGAAACAAATGAATCAGCAGTTTGCGCATGCAGCCCAGCGGGTCGACTTCCTCTTCGCTCTCACTCGCCTTGGCCAACTCATCCAGCGGCTCGCGCATGCTGTCGAGCATGGCCTGCACCAGCTCCGCCTTGTTGCTGAAATGCCAGTAGATAGCCCCACGCGTGACCCCGGCCAGGGTTGCGATATCCGCCAGGGTGGTACGCGCCACACCGCGCTCGTAGAAGGCCTTTTCGGCCGCCTCGAGTATCTGCCTGCGGGTTTCTTGAGCTTCTTCTTTGGTACGACGGACCATGGCAGTAAACCTCGATCAGGATGCTTCAGCGATGCTTGAAGCTCATCTGAATAAATATGGAACGGCATCTCGGGTGCCGTTTAGCCAACCTACAATTCACCCCTTGCAACGGTTTTTGTAACCGAATGGGTACGCCGCCAAGGTATTTACAAACAACCATGAACGTAAGTATATTCCTTAGCAAGCTACTTATCCACTCAGCACCCGTTTTTTACCCTTCCACTTTTCGAGTGCGCATTTTGCGTGCCTGACCCGAGGATCTTCATGCAACTCAAGCCAGCTGTTACCGCTCTGGTCACTGCCGTCGCCCTGGCATCGCTGCTCAGCGGATGTAAAAAGGAAGAGGCGGCCCCCGCTCCGCCAGCCCCTCAGGTCGGCGTAGTCACCCTGCAACCTCAAGCCTTTACCCTGACGTCCGAGCTTCCAGGGCGCACCACCGCGTTCCGGATCGCCGAAGTGCGTCCTCAGGTCAACGGCATCATTCTCAAGCGCCTGTTCAAGGAAGGCGGCGACGTCAAGGAAGGCCAGCAGCTCTATCAGATCGATCCGTCGGTCTATGAGTCGACCCTCAAGAGCGCCCAGGCCAACCTGCAATCGACCAAGTCGATCTCCGATCGCTACAAGCAACTGGTCGACGAACAAGCCGTGAGCCGCCAGGAATACGACACCGCCGTCGCCAACCGCCTGCAATCGGAAGCCTCGCTGCAGAGCGCCCAGATCGACCTGCGCTACACCAAGGTGCTGGCGCCGATCTCCGGGCGCATCGGCCGTTCCTCGGTCACCGAGGGCGCGCTGGTCAGCAACGGCCAGGCCGCCGCCATGGCGACCATCCAGCAACTCGACCCGATCTACGTCG
Source organism: Pseudomonas sp. NPDC089530 (assembly GCF_050280705.1). Lineage (NCBI taxonomy): Bacteria > Pseudomonadati > Pseudomonadota > Gammaproteobacteria > Pseudomonadales > Pseudomonadaceae > Pseudomonas > Pseudomonas sp. NPDC089530. The sequence continues at coordinate 96,392 of NZ_JBNNVU010000015.1, forward strand.
ACGTCACCCAGTCGTCGGTGGAACTGCTGGAACTGCGCCGCGAGCTGGAAAGCGGCCGCCTGCAGAAAGCCGGCGACAACGCCGCCAAGGTCAAGCTGACCCTGGAAGACGGCAGCCAGTACAAGCTCGACGGCAAGCTGGAATTCTCCGAAGTGTCGGTCGACGAAACCACCGGTTCCGTGACCCTGCGCGCCGTGTTCCCGAACCCGGAACACACTCTGCTGCCAGGCATGTTCGTACATGCGCAACTGCAGGCCGGCGTGAATGCCGCGGCGATCCTCGCCCCGCAACAAGGTGTGACCCGCGACCTCAAAGGCTCACCGACCGCGCTGGTGGTTGGCCCGGACAACAAGGTCGAACTGCGCCAGCTCAAGGCCAGCCGCACCGTCGGCAGCCAATGGCTGGTCGAGGACGGCCTGAAGGCCGGCGATCGCGTGATTACCGAAGGGCTGCAATTCGTCCGTCCTGGCGTTGAAGTCAAGGCCAGCGAGGCGACCAACGTTCAAGCGAAAAACCCGGCCCCTGCCCAGGCGACTGACAAAGCCGCAGGCGGCAAAGGGGAGTAAACCATGTCGAAATTCTTTATCGACCGTCCGATCTTCGCCTGGGTAATCGCCCTGGTGATCATGCTGGTCGGGGCTCTATCGATCCTCAAATTGCCGATCAACCAATACCCGAGCATCGCCCCTCCGGCGATCGCCATCTCCGTGACTTACCCAGGCGCCTCCGCACAAACCGTGCAAGACACCGTGGTCCAGGTCATCGAGCAGCAGCTCAACGGTATCGACAACCTGCGTTATGTGTCCTCGGAAAGTAACTCCGACGGCAGCATGACCATCACCGCGACCTTCGAGCAGGGCACCAACTCGGACATTACCCGCGAACGCCTCGGAAAACCGCTGCACAGCCCTGAAGAACTGGGCCGCAGCCCCTTCCACAAAGACC